>JAMCWS010000394.1 GCA_023480605.1 bacterium | reverse complement strand
CTGGCAGAAGGAACTGTTTGAAAATGCCCCGGCCGCCTTCCAGGGCGGCCGTCAGATGCCGTCGCTGCTGTTTCATGGGTCAATCCTCCGTTCGAGTTGATGCTAACTCAAACGGCTCGATTGTCCAGTTTCAGCAGAAGCGGGACAGAAATTCGACCCGTTAAGCAGAATGTGAACAGGTTGCGCAGCGGGCTGGTCTGGAGAATGCCGTGGTTCATGCGCTTGCTTGCGCCCCTCCCGCGGATTATTGGCAAACCGATTCAGTTGTCACTCGCTGCCGGACGGTTCTTCTCCGTTAGGGGACGCACCCCTTCGAGCAGTCCGAGTGCTTCTTTCCAGCGGCCCGTGTAAGCGGCCTCCTTGGCGGCCATCACGGCGGCCTGGATGCGACCGCGTTCGGCGCCGATCAGAGGGGCGGCCGGATCATGTTGCGCCCGGGCAAGGCGGGCTATGGCGGCGTCGATTCGGTCCGCTTCCTCGCTCGGTAGTGGCAGGCGCGCCGCCAGCGACGGAAAGGCCGGAAACGGCTGGTGCGGCTCGATCTGATACCAGTAGGCCACGCTGGAGTAATCATTGGCCCGATCGTTTGCGTGGCCGTGCTCGATGGTCATTCGAACCGAGCGCGAAAACCGAATCGGGTCGTTGACGTACCAGCGATAGGCGATGGTATTGCGAGAGAAATCGCGATTCTGCACCAGGGAAAAGCCCGTATAATGACCGAAGTAGGGCCGGTTGGGGCAGGCGCCGCCGCCGAAGATCTCCTCGCTGCCCGTGCCGTGGTAGCGGGGTGGAAACGGCTCATCGTCGACAAAAATCATGTCGTCACCCTCGCCCCACCAGCCCCCGGCCACGTTGTCCACACTGAGCACCAGTCCGACCACCTGTCCCCGGCCCCGGGCTTCGAGAATGACGTAGTTATCCTTGCCGGTCAGGTTGCGGCCGGCGAAGGGACGCCCCTCGGTCTTTTCATGAACGAGCGCCCGCGTCAGGCACTCGCGCCGCCACTGGGCGTGAAAGCGTCCCGTCTCCGTCGGCGGTGGCGTGTCATATTGCTCGTATTCGATGTGGAACCAGAAACCCACTTGGGCCAGGGGAACGTCGGCATCGTTGGTCAGCGTCACGCGCGCCCCCCGGGCGAAGGGCATCGGGAAATAACAGTTGAAACCAAAGCTGTTGCCCATCCCGGGGTTGATGACCATTAGGGCCGATTGATAGACCGGGATCAGACCATTGGCTGCACCGAAAAAGTCGCCCAGCGGCACCTCGACGCTCGGGGATGGCTCGCCGTCCCAATACATTCGCAGGACGGCCCGCCGGAGATCGAGCCGCGGCATGTCGATAAAGGCCCAGTAGATGTGTGTTATGCAGCCGGGGCCTTCGACGTTGAGCAACGTCACCGTTTCCCGGGGGCCAATGCGAATGTTGTCCGCGTTGCCGCCCGAACGATCCCAACTTGATGCCCGGCGCGATCGCGCCCCTGTCACGGCAATCAGGTTGCGAAAGGAGGTGGTGGCCAGAGCACCGGGCGGAGTGGCCGAGAGCGGAGTTGCCGCGCCGTGGGTGACCGGGAATTCCGTCGCCCCGCGCCAGCTCCGAGCGGCGCCGCAACCTAGGCTCACAGCAAGGCACATAATTGATACGACCCGCAACACGCGCATGGGGTTCCTCCTTGCTCAGACTAGCGGTTCACGCGGCGTCAGACCGCAAGGCGGCCACCGGATACCGGTCGACCATCTACAGGCGGTCCCTCGTCATCGACGATCGAAGATAGCTCGCGCACCGGAAGGATGCAGTGATTACTTTTTCCGCGAAATCAGGTTGTCGCAGCACACAGAGCGGATTGGGCCTCGTTCCTAGGTTAAGACAGCACGATGTACCGCGAAGGCTTCGGTGACGCGCGATTTCAGCGCTTCGATCTGCGCCGATCCGAAATGGAGTAGCTTCGCGCAGGCCATGGAGGGAACATCCTCCCACGGACATACCGTGAAACCGTACCCGAGATTGTTGGCAACGATGCTCGCCAGGCAGGCGCCGCTGATGATCATCATGCTGTGGAGATGGTTCGGGAGGCTTTTCTCGGGCAAGTGGTGATAACGCGCGATCTCGACGAAAACCTGCGAAAGCTTCCATTTGCGCATGGCCAGAGCGCCGATCGACGTGTGATCGAAATACCGGAAGTTTTCGACTTCCAACTGATAGACGCGACGATGAGACTGTTTCGCTTCATCAAGCAGCTTGCCGTAAATATCGGGAAAATGAGCGTAGATGATCATCCGGCCAACATCATGGAGCATCCCTCCGACAAAAGCCTCATCGGTCCGCATGCGTGAGAGGCCTTGCACGATATAGGACGCGCCTAGTCCACTGGCGATCGCATGATCGTAGAGCAGTCGGATGTACGGGTCGCGCGCATCGAACAATTGCCCGGTGGCGGCGATGATGAGGATCGATTTGAGTTGATTAAGACCCAGGCGGACAATGGCATTGGCGATGGTCAGCGACTGACTGTTGCCAGCGTAGAACGGCGAATTGGCCACCCGGAGCACCCGCTGAGTGAGTGCGGGATCCTGACGGATCAGCTCGTCGATGAGATGATAGCTGATGTTGTCGTCGCGCGAAAGTTCCAGGGCGCGCATCGCAACGCTGGACAGAACCGGCAAATCCTGATCGAGAATCTGGAGTTCAAACGCCATGGTGGCCCTCCACGTTGCGAGAGGAACGAACAGACCTTCACAGCATCTATATACCGCTATTATCGTAAAACTAACTTGGCCATATATGCACTTGCCCTTGATGCGATGATCTCACGGACAGAGGACGCACGCAAATCATTTATCCCCGGTGTGGCCTTTCTGAACGGGCTGGTGATTTAGAGAAGCTTGATCGCTTGCACCGCCTGGTGAAAGCGTGGCGCGATATCGCCAAAGCATTTGTCGCCGGTACCGGTACAGTGGGAGGTGGTGACAGCAGCGATGGCCCCCTATCAGTCATGGTTGGGGTAATGATCGCAGCGGTCCCCTCCGCGGGTAATACCTCCCCCACGCGCCGCGGCGTTGCGGCCATGATGTGAGAATTATGAGGTTGTTCAGGGGGCAGAACCGGCCTTCGGCTGGCCTCGCGGGGGCGGAATGCCGGTGGGGCTCAGCGCGAGGACCGCGGCGGCCCGGCCGACCCGGGTTTCGGGCCTCGATCGGTGATCTCGGGGACCTCGCTGACGTTCTCCTTCAATTTTAAAATTATTGCCTTTACAAAAAATGACCCCCCATATACCAGAAGCCTGTTGTCGCGGCGGGCGGCAGGCGTGGCCGGGGGCGGTCGTGCCGTGGGTGTCGCAGGTGCCAGGTTGCCCAGCGGCCAAGGTCGTCGTGCCGTGAGCGTAGGTCGTTAGCAGTGCCAGGGGGTACGGGTTTTCAGGGTACGAAAAGTTTTCGGGGTACCGGTGGTTCTGAGGGTACGAGGGATACAGGGGGTACGGGTTCGAGGGGTACAGGTTTTCAGGGTACGAAGGTTTTGAAGGGAACGAGGGATTTGAGGGGTACGATGGTTTTTGTTGGTTCAAGAGATCTGAAAGGTTCCATGGCTTCAAGGGGTACGGTGCTTGAGGATACGAAGGTTTTGATGATGGTGGTGTAGGGTACTGGGCTAATGGGTAGATCGTCGGGTACGGGCTCGACGTGGGTGCCGGTGCCGTGAACGTGGGCGCCGGGTTGAGTTGGGATTGTGGCAGCGCCGGGGTGACGGCAATCGTTGGCACCAGAGCGACCAGGGGCATCGGCGCGGGTTCCTGCGTAGGCGCCGGCGCCGGGTTGGCCGTGGGCGCCGACGAGGCGGTCGCTGGCAGGGCCGTGGGCTTGAGCGGGGCGGCTTGCAGCTCGGGGCCGGCGAGGACATCCGGGAGGTAGCCAAGGGCGCTCTCGACGAAAGCCGGGCTGAGGGTGTAAACGCGAATCAGGCCGGGCCGGGCCTTGGTCGGGCGCAGGTACTCGGCGTGAAGGCGCAGGGGGCCGCCGGGCCGGCGCAGCTCCTTGAGCATGCCGCGGATCGTCTTGACGCCCGCGACAGGGAGCCATTGGGCGATGGTCTCGGGCGAGAGGCAAACCTGGGGGCCGTGGGCCTGGGTGAGGTACAGGACCTGGCGGATGAGGGCCAGCAGCGCCGCGCGGCGATCCTTGCGCACCTTGCCGGCCAGGAGGGCGGCCTCGTAGCGCTCCAGGAGCCGCGGCCCCCACTCGGGCAGGCCCGACCCGCGCCGGGGCTGGATGGTGCCATCGGCGTGGGAATCCTCGAACCCGGGCCAGAACTTCTCGGTGAGGGCGCGGTGGGCGCGGCCCAGGCGATTGCGCCGGCGGACGGCCTCCTCGACCCCGTAGACGGCGATCTGCTCCAGGGCCGCCTGAGAGAGGGCGCGGTCGCCCGTGACGATCATGAGGTCGGTTTTGAAGCTACCGTTGATGGCGCGGATCTGGAAATCGCCCTTGGGGATGCCGAACGAAGGATCTCGAGTAGCAGGGCAGCGCGCTCGGGGTTGTTCCGGAAGTGCAGAGATTTTTAAGGGGTGATTGATTTGACCGGTGGTTTCATTTGAACCGGAAATCCAGTTTGAAGCCGTAAAGCCAGGGGACACGGAGATCGACGTTTTCCTGGAGCAGTTGCTGGGGGAGATTT
>JAMCWS010000301.1 GCA_023480605.1 bacterium | reverse complement strand
GCCACGCCGACCATCCGTTCGCCGACGAAACAACGGTTGCGCCCGGCGCGCGAAAGCTCGCGCCGCAGAACGAGGACTTCGCGTTCGCCGGGGCATTCCAGTTCCAGTTCGCCGCGCAGCATCGCGGCGGCGTCCGGCGGCGGCGGACCGGCAAAGACCGCTTCGGCCACGGCGAAGCCCTCGCCGGCGCGGATGGCCTCGCCCGCGGCGCGTTCGCCCAGGGCCAGTTCGAGCCCGCCCACCAGGATCGATTTTCCCGCCCCGGTCTCGCCGGTCAGGGCGTTGAGCCCCGGGGCGAATTCGACCGTCAACCGTTCGATTGTGGCCAGGTTCTGGATGGTGAGCGCTTTGAGCATCGTCCGTTGCCGCCCCCGCCGGGCTTTGGATGGTTATGACCCAAGCCCGCCCCAAAATGCAAGCCCGGCATGTTTCGTCCTCGTGTCCGTGATTGCGATCACGATCAGGTTCACAATCACGCTTACGACTACGCAAGAGACCTTATCCAGTCTCCGATCACCAACCTTCAGCCGCAAAATCGTCATTGCACGAAACGCCGAAGATGATAATTTAAGGGCTGAAAATGACGGTGTGGAAGCAGCAATTCATTCGGGGAGCCGGACTCATGGCGAAAAAAACGACGCAAGCCTCCAAGACACGCAATTACCTGGCCCTGGACCTGGGCGCCGAAAGCGGACGCGGCATCGTGGGCCGCTTCGACGGAAAAAAAATCAAGCTCGAGGAGGTCTATCGCTTCGGCCACACGCCGCTTGATTACAACGGCACGCTGCGCTGGGATGTGCTCGTCATGGCGCTGCATCTGCGTAATGCCCTTGCCGCGGCCGTCGCCAAAACCAGCGCCAGCCTGGCCAGCCTCGGCGTCGACACCTGGGGCGTCGATTACGTCCTGCTCGACCGGAACGACGACCTGCTGGGCTATCCTTTCCATTACCGCGACGCCCGCACCGACGTTTCGATGCCGGCCGTCTGGAAAGAGGTCGGCAAAGAGGCGATCTTCAAGGTGACCGGCCTCCAGTTCCAGTGGTTCAACACCCTTTACCAACTTTTTGCCGATGTGCTGGCCGGCGCCGGCCGTCTCGAAGCCGCGCGGACAATGATGTTCATGCCCGACTTTCTGGGCTGGACGCTGGGCGGCGAAAAAAGCTGCGAATACACGATCGCATCGACTTCGCAGATGCTCGACGCCAGGAAGCGGACTTGGGCGCGTTCGCTGCTCAGAAGTCTTGGCATTCCCGACCGCATCCTCATGCCGCTCACCCAGCCGGGCACCGTTACCGGGCGCCTGCACGCCGACGTGGTCGCGGCCACCGGCGCGCCGAGTGCGATGAAGGTCGTCGCCCCCGGCTGCCACGACACCGCCTCGGCCGTCGCGGCCGTGCCGGCCAGCGGCGAGGGTTGGGCTTACCTCAGCTCGGGCACTTGGTCGCTTCTGGGCGCCGAACTGGCCGAGCCGATCATCAACGACGCCGTGATGGCCGAAAACTTCACCAACGAGGGCGGCCTCGCCGGCACGATCCGTTTCCTTAAGAACATCATGGGCCTCTGGCTCGTGCAGGAACTCCGCCGCGCCTGGACCGACGACGCCGGCAATGCCCCCGATTACGCGACCCTCACCCGCGAAGCGGCCGAGGCCAGGCCGTTCGGCTCGATCGTCGACTGCAACTGGACTCCCTTCAGCCGTCCCGGTCAAATGCCCGAGAAGATCGTCAAGTTTTGCAAGGGAACGGGGCAGCAGCCGCCGGCCACGCGCGGCGAATACGTTCGCTGCGCGCTGGAGAGCCTGGCGCTGGCCTATCGCCAGGCGCTCGAAGCACTCGAACGGACGCAGGGCCGCCGCATCGACCGGATCCACATTGTCGGCGGCGGCACGAAGAACCTGCTGCTCAACCAGCTTGCCGCCGACGCCTGCGGGCGTGAAGTGCTCGCCGGACCCGAGGAGGCCACGGCCCTGGGCAACATCCTGGCACAGATGCTGGCCGACAAAAAGATCAAGTCGCTGGGCGAGGGCCGGCGGATCATCGCCGCCAGTTTCAGCCTCAAGCGCTACAAGCCGCACGACTCCGCCGCCTGGGACGACGCTTACGGGCGATATGTGAAGTACCAGGCGAAAAGCGTGAAGTTCGCATCTCGAATTTGTTCGAGACAATGATCGTGATGTTCATAAAAGGGGACGAGGGAACTGATTGGGGACAAGGAGAGGGATCGATACGACAGGATCGCCCAACGGGCATAAGGATAAGATATGCCCAGTTTCCCGTGATTTTCGTCCCCTTTGTCTCCCTATGTCGCCTCGTCCCCACTTATTGACTGTGGAATGGACGATCAACGGTCTCTTGCAAACAAACTTGAGATACGCCCCTGCCAAACGGGCGAATGTAAAATCATTTCCTTTTGGTGATTCGCAACACATGATCACAAGGTTTGCGCCATGGCCCGGATCAAGCTCGCTACAATTCCGGAAGAAGTCGACCGGAAACTCCCCGAGAACACGCCCGACGGGTCGCGGATCGGGGTCAATTATGTCGACGCCTTCGCCCGCTGCCTGAACGTGAAGCTGCCCGATGGGCGGGCCGTCAGCCTTAAGCGCAAGGGATTGGCGCTGACCCTCGCGATCGGCGACCAGTCGGCGACGGCGTTGATGGACCGCCTGGCCGGCCGCGATGACGCGCGCGTCATCCTCGACAACGCCCTTCGCGACCTCGCCCGGCAGTTGGGCTACGAATACGAACACGAATTCAAAAAACGGCAAATCAGCCTGATCCGTAAATAACCGGGTTCGTGGGCGCGTCGGCCCGAAAGTTTTCACATGGCCAGCCCGTAAAACCGCGCCGGATTGTCGTGGAACCAGAGGCGGCAGATGTGCTTGGCGTCGGCCATGTCGATAAGGTCGCGTTCGATTCGGTCCGCGAGCGCCTCGGCCATCGTTTCGCGCGCCATGACCATGTGGCCGTAAACGTTCTCGACGGCCCAGATGTAATCGGCGCCGAAGGCGAAAACTTTATTGACCGGCACGGCGTCGATGATCTCGTTGATTGATCGGCGGGTGATTTCCTCCGACACCGCATAGGTCCAGCAGAGGTTCAGGTGGGCGTTGGGGAAGTTTTTGGCCAGAAAAATAGCCTCGCGCGCGAATGGCATGCCCAGGTGGTAAAGCTCGAAGCGCGTGCCGGGGTGGCGCGGCAGCAGATCGAGCATATTTTGGGGCTGCATGCGGCGGAAATCGTTCCAGATGCCCAGGTGCACGGCCACCGGCCAATCCCACTCGCCGCACCAGGCGATGATCTGGTCGAGGACGGCCGAGAGCAGAATCTGCGTGGCCCGCGCGCGTTCGGGCGCCGCCTGCGGTTCGCGCGACTGCCCACCGGCGAGCATCGTTTTAAAGGCCTCCCGCGCTGCGGCCATGTCGGGCGGATCGACCACGATGCCTCCCATCTTGAATCCTGCCGCGCCCTTGGCCCGCGCATCCTCCAGGTGTCGCTTCAAAACGGCGAGGTAGCCATCCAGGTCGGCGACCTCTGTGTTGTATTGCTTGCCCAGTTGTTCGGCCATGCCGTTGAGCGGCGGCTGGTAAACGTTCATCTGCGAGAAGACCGGCGTCATCAGGTCGGCCGGGTCTTGATTCTCGATCTGGCCGTTTTGCACGAGGCAGGTTTTGATTCGGCACCGGTCGCGCAGGATGCGGGTGTAAATGCCCGGGGTGTTGGCCTCGCGGATGCGGCGCGTGGCTTCCCGCCAGGTGTCCTCGTTCAGGTCGTCGATGCCGTAGATGTCGCGCAAGGCGATGGCCGTCGGCCTGTAGTAGCTGCCATACTTGACGTGGCGCAGGTAGGGCCAGGATTTTCGCCAGCGTTCTTCGAGCGGCACGGAAAGATCGAGAAAAAGGTTGTTGCCGACGGCGGTCTTGATTCCCTCCTGGGGCAGGCCGGCCGACAAAGTGTCGACGAAGGCGTAAAGCGAAACAAGCGTCAGGACGTCGACTTCGCGCGCCACGCGGTCGCGCTCGGGGCGCAGATGCTCGTGGCAGTCGATGACGTCCAGTCCCTGCATGTAGTCGATCAGGTCTTCCTTGTGGCTCATCGGCCGCGTCCCCTTTCCATAGGCTCATCGATGGCCAATATTGGCCACAAAATGACGCGAAATTCACGAAATACGGAAATAACGTTATGTGTTTAAACCTGCCTGGCATGGAAGGATGCCATCGGTTCCATCGCCTGGATCGTCCGGTCAATCATGTCCATCCTGTCGATCCTGTTGATCCTGTCGAGATATTTTTGACAGGATTGGGGGATTGACAGGATGAAACAGGATAATCTTAGCCACGGTTCCTCACAAATGATTGTTCTTTTGATATCAAGTTGAAGCTTGAACTCCAAACGGGATTTCCGGCATCGGATGGAAGCAACGGGAAGGGCCGCGGAAGAGGCGCGCGCCCTCCCCTCGTCCGATCAGCCCGATTTCGCTCATCCCCAACGCCCTGTCACGCCCCCAGGCGCCCGGGTCTCATTTCACCTCGGGCAGGTGGCTGAGCGAGAGGGCCAGGGCCTGCTCGTCGTAATGGACATCGACCAGCTTGCCGCCCAGGTAGGCGTCGTAAGCCGACATGTCCATGTGGCCGTGGCCCGAAAGGTTCATGACGATCACCTCCCTGTGCCCCTCGCGCTTGCAGCGTTCGGCCTCGATGATGGCGCCACGGATGGCATGGTTCGCCTCGGGCGCCGGCATGATCCCCTCGGTGCGGGTGAACAACATGCCGGCCTTGAACGTCTCGAGTTGCTCGACGGCGATCGTTTCGCACAGCCCCTGCTCGACGGCGGCCGAAACCATCGGCGCCATGCCGTGGTAGCGCAAGCCGCCGGCATGGAAGCCGGGCGGGATGAAATGGCTTCCCAAGGTGTGCATGCGGATGAGGGGCGTGAGGCCGGCCGTGTCGCCAAAGTCGTAGGCCAGGCGGCCGCGCGTCAGGGTCGGGCAGGCCGACGGCTCGACGGCCACCAGTCGCACCTTGCTCTGGCCGCGGATCTTCTCGGGCAGGAAGGGGAAGGCGAAGCCGGCGAAGTTCGAGCCGCCGCCGACGCAGCCCACCAGCACGTCGGGCCGGCGGTCGGCCAGTTCGAGCTGCTTGCGCGCCTCCAGGCCCACGACGCTCTGGTGGATGAGGACGTGATTGAGCACGCTGCCCAGGGCGTAGTGGGCGTCGGCGTGCTTGACGGCGTCCTCGACGGCCTCGCTGATGGCGATCCCCAGGCTGCCGTTGGTCTCGGGGTCCTCGGCCAGCACGGCGCGGCCGCTGTCGGTCTTGTCGCTCGGGCTGGCGAAGACTTCCGCTCCCCACGTGCGCATCATCGAGGCGCGATAGGGCTTCTGGTTGAAGCTGACGCGCACCATGTAAATCGTGCACTTAAGGCCGAACTGCGCGCAGGCGAACGCCAGCGAGCTGCCCCACTGGCCCGCGCCCGTTTCGGTGGTGAGGCGGCGGACGCCTTCCTTGGCGTTGTAATAGGCCTGCGGCACGGCGCTGTTGGGCTTGTGGCTGCCGGCCGGGCTGACGCCCTCCCACTTGAACCAGATCTCGGCCGGGGTGTCGAGGGCCTTCTCCAGCCGCGAGGCGCGAATGAGGGGCGAGGGGCGCCAGAGACGGTAAACCTCGCGCACCTCGTCGGGGATGTCGATCCAGCGGTCGGCGCTCATTTCCTGTTTGATGAGCGCCTCGGGGAAGAGCGGCGCCAACTCCTGCGGCGTGAGCGGCTGGTGGGTGCCCGGGTGCAGCGGCGGCCGCAGCGGCGTGGGCAGGTCCGCCATCAGGTTGTACCACTGGGTCGGGATGTCTTTCTCCTGAAGGAGTATTTTCTTGTCGGTCATCGAGAGGCGCACCTCGCTTTTAAATTTTGTTGTCTGCACGGATCCCTTGGGCCTTTTTGTATCTTTTCAGGTCCTTCAGGTCCTTTCGATCACGATCACGATTACGATCACGATCACGAAATATACCGCATGGCAATTTAAACGCTGAATAAAATATTGATCACGTCGCCGTCCTGCACGATGTAATGTTTACCCTCGACGCGCAGTTTGCCGTGCTTGCGCGCCTCGGCGTAGGAGCCCAGTTCGAGCAGTTCCCGCCAGCCGATCACTTCGGCGCGGATGAAGCCGCGCTCCAGGTCGCTGTGGATGGCGCCGGCGGCCTGGGGGGCGGTCGTTTCGCGCTCGATCGTCCAGGCGCGGCATTCGTCTGGCCCGACCGTCAGAAACGAGATCCGTCCCAGCAATGCGTAACACAATCGGATGATGCGGTGGGCGGCCGGCTCCTCGATGCCGTAAGTGGCGAGGAACTCGGCCCGCTCGTCGCCCGCCAGTTGCGCGATCTCCATCTCGGTCAGGCCGCACAAGCGCTCGCCCATCGTGTGGGGCACGGCAGCGAGCGGCCCCAGATCCACCGACTGCCCGTGGTGGGCTGCCCACTCCGCCTCGCCCTCGTTCACCAGGAACATTGTCGGCTTTATCGTGAGGAGTTGGAAGCCGCGCACGGCCCTTAGCTGATCGGGGGTGAGTTCGACTGTGCGCGCCGGACGGCCCTCCTCAAGAGCCTCCTTGAGCTTGCGGACGCCTTCGAGTTCGGCGGCCAGCGCCTCCTTTTCCTTGGCGGGGGCCTTGTGGATCTGCTTGTCGATGCGTTCGATGCGGTTGTCGACTTTTTTTAAATCAGAGAGCACCATTTCGAGCGCGATGGCCTCGATGTCGGCCGAGGGATCGGGCGGCGCGCCGGCGGCGTCGGCAAAGCCGCGCACGACGGCCAGCAGGGCGTCGGCCGTGGCGATCTCGTTGAGTTGCTTCTCGCCCAGTCCCTCGCCGGCGCTCCCTTCGGCGCGCGCGATGCCGGCCAGATCGATGTATTCCACCGTCGCGGGGGTGTGTTTTTTGGGCTTGAAGAGTGCGGTGAGTTTGTCCAGGCGCGGGTCGGGCACCTTGACGACGGCCTGGTTGGTGGCGACGCGCCCCGTGACGAAGGCCGAGGTTTCGGCCTGCTGGCCGGTCAGCGCGTTGAAGATCGTCGTCTTGCCGCTTGTCTGAAATCCGATGATGGCGATCCGCATGGGGCGCTCCCGCTCGCGCGAATGACGAATAGGCACCGCCCTACGGTAAGGCCAAATATAGTTGAGGTCAAGCCGGAACGGCGCGGCTGGCGGTCCCGGAGCGGTCCGCTCGATCACCTCGGCGCGATTACCTAACGCCGCGCAAACAGGTTGAGCAGAAGGGTCAGCAGTAGGCTCAAAATAATGCAGGTGGCCAGGGGAATGGCGACCGACCAGCCTTTGCCCTGCCAATGAAAATCCCCCGGCAGGCGGCCCAGCGGGATGTGGAATCGCCAGGCGAGCCACACAAGAGCCCCGGCTGCCGCCAGCGCGGCGCCCAGCACCATGAGGCCAATAGCGAGCGAACGCATCCGGTTTTCACCTTCCGTGACTTCCACGCGGCCTTTTCGGCCCGTCCTGCTTGTATTCTGCCGGTGGACGGCGCATGATGTCAATCCGTCCGCATAGGGTTTCCGCTTGACACAAAGCATTCACATGACATTATCATTACTTAGTTTAGAGGTGAAAATTTGGGGTCGGACAGACGTGTCTGGCAAGTGGCACAGGTTCGGGCGAAGGGCGTTTGGGCTGGATCGAGGCCGCTTCCGGCGGTCGCCGAAGTGCCCTTCGCGTGAACGTGGCGGAGTTCATGCCGTCGGGTGTTCGCCGACCGATTTTTCACCGGCGCACCCGGATTGCTCCTTCGCGCATCATCAAGGAGTCAACATCGATGGCCATCACACGCAGTCAGCCTTCGCTGGCCGATTATCTGGTTCGCGAAGGGATAATCAGTCAGGCCCAACTTAATGAAGCGCTCGAAAACCAGCGCTCCACCGCGCGGTCGGTTGGCCGGATTCTGGTCGACAAGGGGTTTATCACCGAAGGAATGCGAATGACCGTGCTGCAGAAGCGCTTCGGTTATCCCCTCGTTCGCCTCAAGGACACACCCATCGCGTCCGAGGTTCTGGCCCTCATTCCATACAGTTTCGCGGAAAAACATCGCGTCGTGCCGGTGCGCGTCGAGGGCAAAACGCTGGTTGTCGCGATGGAAGATCCCTCGGACATGCTGGTGGTCGATGCCATCGAGAATCAGGTGGGCCTGGCGCTCGAAACGCAGGTGGCCAGTCAGGAGGATATCCGCCAGGTGTTGGATCATTACCAGACCGGCGTGCCGGCTGTAACGGCGCGTCACCATTTGGCACCCGTCTGGGATCATCACCCGCAACTTCTCAAGGTCTTGCAGCCGACGGCGTTTCCCGTGCTGGCGCTGGCGCCGCTCGTGGTGGCGTCGATCCTGTTTTTCGCCAACACGTTCGGCTGGCAGGAAAAACTTGCCAAATGGATCCGTGACGGCGTCATTTCGGGATGGGATATCGGTCTATACACCGCCTTGGTCTGGGGATTGTGGGCCATGGTTCTTTTCGAAATCAACGGCCTGGTTTTCGGCGAAAAAGAGGCAAAAGAAAAAGAAGAGCGCAAGGGGGGGGACGCCAAATCCGGCGCGCAATGAAGTATTCGGGTCCGTTTCGGCTGGCGCCGCTCGCTCCGCGCGGGCTGGATCATGAGCTCATTTGGGGAGCCCTCTGCCTGGCGGCGTTTGCGACGGCGTGGAGTTTTCCTTACTGGAAACCTTTTTTTCCGTCGTCCTGCCTTTTTCGATTGGCAACGGGCTGCCCATGCCCCTTGTGCGGCGGCACGCACGCCGCGGCGGCCCTGGCGCATGGGGCGTGGGGCGAAGCTTGGCGATTCAATCCTCTGGCCGCGGCGGGGGCCGCCGGCGCGGGCGTTTACGTCGCGTATGCCGCCATGGCCGTTCTTGCCAACCGCCGGGTGAGGGCGACTCGTCCGCTCGGGCGGGCGGCTGGGTGGGCGATGCGCTTCGCGACGGGCGCCGTGGTGGCGGCCAACTGGTTATATCTCCTTTTGGCCGGGCGATGACGTTTACCGGGCGACAGCGGTGCGTCGACTGCTTCAGGATTCCGATTCCTTGGTCGCATTGCGATTCCAAGCGGGAATCTCGACGACGATGTCGCGCGTGCCGTCGGGGATGCATTGGCACGCCAGGCGCGAGTTCATCTCATGGCCCGGCGCCTCGTCGAGTTGGTCAAGTTCGTCGTCTTCGGGTGAACTGCAACTATCCAAGCCTTCGCGCACGATCACATGGCAGGTGGCGCAGGCGCAGACGCCGCCGCAACTGTGCTCGATCTCAAGCCCCCGGCCGGCAAGCGCCGCCGAAATCTCCAGGATGCTCCCCATGCGTCCGTGCCGGCCGTAGGGGAGCTTCGCCGGGTCCACCTCGCAAGTAAGGTTCGCGGGCAGAAAGGTGATCCGGTATTTGCGGGTCGGGAGGCCGCCATGCCCGCGGCCGCCGGTGGAATTCGGGTCGCTCATGGTCGAATCTCCGCGAGATCGTCGCCCCCGGGCGCTTGTCTAAAGTCATTTTAGCGGGCGATGGCCGGCGGGACAAGCCGGAACGGGACGGCGGTGGGATGTGTTGTCGGCCGCGCGGGCCGGAAAAAAAGCAAAAGGGTTCGACACTTCCTTGGAGCCGAACCCCTTCGAAACCCATCCGGGTCGGAAAAAGTCAGTCAACCTGCCCGGCGGTACAATTTACTTGGCCGGCGCGATGGCGTCCTTGCAGGCCTTGGCGACGCGGAATTTCACGACCGTCTTGGCGGGAATCTTGATCTGTTCGCCGGTGGCCGGATTGCGGCCCATGCGGGCTTTGCGCTTGACGACAACCAGCTTGCCGATCCCAGGGATCGTGAAGCCGCGTTTGGCTTCCTTGTAGGCGGTATCCGCCAGCAGATCCAGAATTTCAGCGGCCTGCTTCTTGGTGATCGCCACCCTCTCAGCAACCATGGCCGTCAGAGCGGACTTCGTCAGGGCTTTCTTGGAAGCGGTAGCCATTCTTAACTCCCTTCTGTTTGTCTCGCGATATGAGGTTATCACCCTAATCAAGCGGTCATTATCATTGACGCCGGAAAATAGTCAATAGAAGATCGCTCAAAATCGGCCGAAAATCGCACTTTTTTACGGATGAGGCTGTTTTTTCGGGCCAATGACGTCCCCGATCGCCTTTTCGGGGCGCAAAAGGCCGTTTTTCCGGGCTTCCGCGCGCCGCCCGGCGGTCGCCGGCCGAACCCGGGGCAGCGAGATTCAGGCCACCAGTCCAATCAGATCTTCGGCCTTTTTATAGTCGTCGTGGATATCAAGGGAGAGTTGATACAGGTCGGCGATCTCCATGCCCGTCTCTTCCATCGCGCTGGGATGGAACGTGTAAGCCAGGCCGTCGGTACCGACGCCGATGCCGAAACTAAGGCATAGAATATTGCCCAGGTGCACCTGGGCGACCAGCTTGGGAGCCAGCTTGGCGCGCTGGGGTTGCTGGTGAAACTCGATGGCCTCGATCAGCGCCTCGGGGAGGTTCCAGTGGCGCGCCAGTTTGGCCCCGGCCTCGGTGTGCGAGAAGCCGAGAACCTGCTTCTCGGCCTCGCCGAAGGCAATCTGGTGTTGTTCGACCAGTTCCATGATATGGTTGATTTCCAGGCCGACATAGCTGTTCAGAATGATCTTGCCGATGTCGTGAATCAGCCCGGCGGTGAAGGCCTGGCCGTGGGTATCCTCGTTGTTGCGCAGCGAGATGCGCTGGCTGGCGATGGCGCAGGCCACCGAATGGCGCCACAACTCGCCTTCCTCCAGTCCGTAGCCGTTTTGGGCCGTCTGGTAGAAGCTCGAGAGGCAGCCGGCCAGCACGAAATTGACCAGCGTGTCGGTGCCGATGTAAACCAGCGCTTCCTGGATCGAGTTGATCTTGCGCGGCAGACCGTAATACGAGGAGTTGCACAGCCGCAGAACCTTGATGGTCAAGGCCGGATCATGTTTGATAAGTTCAACCATCTCACGGGTCGATACGTTCGGGTCGCGGCTGACGTGCAGCAGCTTGACGACGATATCGGGCAGCGGAGGAATGTCGTCGATTTTGCGGATGAGTTGATCAAGCGGCATCATATCCCGAACTCCCCACCATTGGGCAGTTTAACCACGATCCGCCCTTCCATCAAGTACATGGTTAACGTCATCCCCGAGAGTCCTCCGATATACTCTCCCTGGATGGTGACATTGTTTTTGCTCAGGATTTTACGCGCCGCCGTCAGGTTGCGCAGTCCGATGTTGAAGAAATTATTCGGGTCCAGAACGTTGGAGGCGCCGGCCAGTTTGCATTGAATCCGCTCCTTGACGGCCCCCAGCTTGTAGGCCCGGCGGAAGAGGAGCGGAATGCCCGTGTCGGCGAACAGAAAGGGATTGTGAAAGGCGCGTTCCATGTCGATGCTCGAATCGGGCAGCATGTAATGCAACAGCCCCCCCACCCGCACCTCGGGATCGTAGACGGCCACGGCGACACAGGCGCCCAGGGCGTAGGTCGACATCCGGCTGAGTGGATTGTTGGAAGCCTTCATATCGGCCAGATCGACGATGATCTGGGACGAATGGGTGTCGGATTTCATTGGCATCGTTGGCATCGTCGCCGACTGCGGTTCCCCGTATAAATGGCGGTTCAGACCGGCCGTGCGTTCCCCCGTGCGCGACGGGCCGGCGCGCCCGGTCATCCGCGGCACGCCGTCGGTCTCACCAAACACCGTATCGGATTATTCCGGCCGCGCTCTGAGCATTTTTTGGCCCGGTGCGCCAAGGAGTCAGGCCGTTTCGCTCCACATCCGGCCCTATTCGTCATATGGATCTTTTGCGTCTTTCCTGCTTATCGCGAACGTTCGACGCCGCGCCGCGCGCACCAACGACCCAGTGGACAGCGTGAACAGTGAGGCGAAACGGGCGTGCACAGGTGCTGCCCGAAAGCCACCAGCCAGTCGTTGATCGGGATCCAGTAGCGGCGCGGCAGGCGCGCACGCAGGGCCGTTTCCGTCTCCCCGGGCGTGCGCGTGGCGACATAACCCCAGCGATTGGTGATGCGGTGGACGTGGGTGTCGACGCAGATGCCCGGCTTGCCGTGGCCGAGCGTTACCACCAGGTTGGCGGTCTTGCGCCCCACACCCTTGAACTTGAGCAGTTCGTCGATCGAGTCGGGCACTCGGCCGCCGTGCTCGGCGAGCAGGCGCCGGCTGATCTCGCGAATCGTGGCCGCCTTGGTGCGATAAAAGCCGACGGGGTAGATGACGCGGGCGATGGCGGTTTCGTCGAGGCGAGCCAGGGCCTCGGTCGTGTCGGCCAGGCTGAAGAGACGCGCGGCGGCCGCGGCCGTGCAGTCGTCCTTGGTGCGCAGGCTGAGAATCGTCGAGACGAGGATCTTGAACGGATCGACGCGTTGGTTGGCCAGTTCGGTCACGATCGGCGAACGCCACTGGGCCGCCGTCCGCCGCAACGTTTCCATAACGGCGGCGATGGGGAATCGTTTAACGGGCGCCGGTGAGGCGCCGGGCCGGCGGATGGTCGATAATTTGCTCATTTGGCGCCGTCGTTCAAGGTGAGTTCAATCGAAGTAATCCGACACGTTTGACCGTTGAGAAACAGCCGAAAATCGGCGCAATTTTGCTGGCGATTACCCAGATAGGGCGATTCGATATCGAATATCATCTCCGTCCAGCGGCCTGCCTGCCGTCGCGATGACGGTGCGACGGAGCGAAAGACGTTAGCGGCTTCAGCCTTTCCCGGGGCATCGTATTGGAGCGCGATGCCATCGAGTGAGCCATTCGATTGCAGCCGCACCTTCACCCGCATCCGCGACGGCCCGCCCCGGAAGGCCAACCGGTCGTCGAGATCACAATACAAATATTGGTCGCGTCCCGGATCTTCATTGATCAGGCAGTCGACGCCCTCGAAGGAAGATCGGACGAATCGGCCGTCGGCCAGAGGTTTCCAGAGCAGGCCGTCGATGGGGGCATTCGGCCCGATGTTGAGCATGGCCACCGTCTTCTGTTTTGCGGGAACGCCAGCTAGTATTTCCCTGAGTTTGCCGGGTGCGCCTGAACCGGGAGCGGCGAGCAGCAGTACCCAGTCTTTCGCGTCGGGAGCGTTCAACGTCGATTTGGGTCCGGCGCCGGTCGGGACGCCCACGCGCCAATTGCCCGTAGCCGGATTGACCCAAAGGATGTCATACACCGGCGAACCGCCCGACAAGTCCAGGTCAATGGCCTTGTTGGCCGGCAGGTAGGCAATCCCCAGGGTCTTGTCGGCCGTGAGGGCAAACGCCATCAACCGGGCGTTGTCGTCGGGTTGGTTCAGTATTCGTTGTGGCGCGGGCTCGAGATCCCACCAGGGAAGAGCGCCCAGAATGCGGCCCAGAAGGGCGACCTGGTCGCTCGAAGGCGCATTCATCATCGCGAGCACGTTGATATCCCACTTGTATACTTCATTGATGCCCGCCGTGTAACCCTTCGCGCCCGATAGGAAACTCAGCCAACCCGTGCGGCGGACATCATAGGCGCCCCCAAGGTCGCCCTCATAAATCGTTTCGCCGTTGACAAGGGGTTTGCGCCGCGCCAGGGCGAGGATTTCGGCCGCCATGCCGATGGCCCGGGCCGACTGCCGCGCTTTGTCGCCGCCGTTGTGGCCGCTCTGATACATGTCGAACGATAGCCACCCCGCGGCATGAAATCGGGGACCGACGCCGGTACCCATGTGCATGGTGATCAGGTTGGCCGGTGCGGCTTCGCGAATGGCTCGGACAGCAGCCTCAGTCTCCGCCACATGAATGGGGCTGTCGAAGCTTGGCGAAAATATTACCGCCTGGGAGGCATATCGCGCGGCCACATAGCGGCTCAGGATGGCAATTTGTTCGGGTGGCGGATATCGATACGGTGTCTCCATGAGCCCAACCATCACCACGACAAGTCCATGGTCGTTCGCCTCGCCGATTCTACGATCCATCGCCTGAAAATATGCCGGGTTGGGTTTGGTGATATCGGGCAACTTCGAAAGAAACGGTGCGATGCCAAGACGCGAATGTTCCAGCGCACGATCGGACGCGATGGACAATTGCAGCACCGAGTAGCCCTTGGCGGCCCGATTGGCGACGTATTGCGCCCATTCCATGTCGCTGGCATGGGACGGCGCTCGCCAACACGTGTCGCCGATCCAAAGGAAAGGCGTACCGTCGGCATATGTCAAAAATCTTCCGCCATCGCCAACCCGCGGATATCCGTGCCGGTTGAGTAAATTGCGACTATCGGCGCGCGTCACCCGCACGGTTCCCGAGCGGCCATGAAGCCCGCCATTGGCTGTGTCCGAGCACGTCGTCTTCCATTTCCATTCCCCGGGCGCGGGAAAGGCGTAGCGGATCGTAAATTGCCGGCCGCCGTCCCAGAATCCCAATCCCTCGTCATGTTGCCCATCCGGTCCGTCTATCCGAACCTTAACCTGTACGTCGGCGCAGGGATTCACATAGTCGCGGTTGCTTGTCAGTCGCTGTTCCCATCGCTGCCACGTGTGAGTGAGGTCACCGGCCACGGCGGCCGCTGAAGCCAGGTAAAACGCCAGGATAATCGCAATGGATTTTGCGCGATACATACAGGATACCTTCCGCGGGATTATCCGCGCATCGGGCCGGGCTTGTCAATTCCGCCGGTCCGTCTCTTCAACGCCCTTCGCGCGAGATGGAGCGACGAAATAATCGACAAGGGTGCTGATTGACAACCCGGGCGGTGGATGCCGGGGTTGATTTTTTCGGCGATCCTATAGATACTTGAAGGAGAGGTCTCGGTGGACGAACAATTACCGTTGAACGGACACAAAGATAGGAGCGATGAATGCATCCGGACTTGCTGACCAATCTATACATCTTCATGCTGGCGACTTTTTTGGGGTTTGAGCTTATCCGCCGGGTCTCCCCGCTGCTTCACACCCCGCTTATGTCGCTGACCAACGCCATTTCGGCGATCGCCGTCGTCGGTTCGATCGTCATCACCGGCGAAGAGCGATCGAACCTCAGCGTCATCCTGGGCACGGTGGCCGTCGCCGCGTCGATGGCCAACGTCGTCGGCGGTTACCTGATCACTTACCGCATGGTGCTAATGTTTAAAAAACGCGAGCCGAACAAGCCATGACCGCCAATTACATCCACGCAACCTACATTGCGGCCGCCGCCTGCTTTATCCTGGCGCTCAAGTGGCTGAGCGCCGTATCCACCGCCCGCCGCGGCGTGATCGCCGGCATCCTGGGCATGCTGCTGGCCGTCGGCGGCACGCTGTTCAATCCCGGCATCGTCAGTTATCGCTGGATCGCCACGGCTTTCGTGATCGGGACGATCGTCGGCGTGCCGCTGGCGATGATGCCGATGACGGCCGTCCCCCAGCGGACGGCCCTTTCGCACGCCTTCGGCGCCCTGGCGGCGGCGCTGGTGGGCACGGCGGAATTCTATCGCGCGTCCGACCTGGACGTCTTCACCATGGTGCCCCTGGCCCTGGAAGTGCTGCTCGGTTACCTGACTTTCACCGCCAGCCTGATGGCCTTCGGCAAGCTGCAGGAAGTGTTGCCGACGCGGCCCATCACCTATCCGCACCAGAACGTGGTCAACCTGGGCTTGCTCGGGATTGCCGTTCTCGTGGCCGTCTACCTGATCGTCAATCCCGCCGCCAAATGGCTGTTTCCGGTCCTGCCCCCCTTGGCGCTTGTTTTCGGCGTATTATTGATCGTTCCCATCGGGGGCGCCGACATGCCGACGGTGATATCGCTGCTCAACTCTTACGCCGGCCTGGCGGCGGCGGCGATGGGCTTCGTGCTCAACAACAAAATGCTGATCATCGCCGGCGCGCTCGACGGCTCCTCGGGCTTCATTCTCTCGGTCATCATGTGCCGGGCGATGAACCGCTCGTTCTCCAACGTGTTGTTCGGCGCTTTCGGCCAGATGCAGGTCCGGCCGGGCGCCATCGAACAGCGCGTGTATCACAGCGCCACGGCCGAAGACGCGGCCGAGATGCTGGCCAACTCTAACCGGGTGATCATCGTTCCGGGTTACGGCATGGCCGTGTCGCAGGCCCAGCACAAGGTGCGCGATCTTTTCGACCTGCTGACCCGGCGCGGCCTGAACGTGCGCTTCGCCATCCACCCCGTGGCCGGCCGCATGCCGGGCCACATGAACGTCCTGCTGGCCGAAGCCGGCATCCCTTACGACCGCCTGCTGGAAATGGACGACGCCAACCTGGAGTTCCCGCAGACCGACGTGGCGCTGGTCATCGGCGCCAACGACGTAACCAACCCAGCGGCGCGCCACGACCAGGGCAGCCCGATCTACGGCATGCCGATCTTGGACGTCGACAAGGCGCGGCTGGTCATGGTCATCAAGCGCAGCATGAATCCCGGTTTCGCCGGCATCGAAAACGAACTCTATTACCGCGACAATACCCTGATGCTTTTCGGCGACGCCAAGACCTTCGTCGGCGAACTGATCAAGAACCTGGCGGCGTCGACATAGCCGCCAACGCGTCCGCTTCGCCGTATACCTTCGTCACCGGCAGAATCAGGCGCGAGGGGTGGTCCTGGTCGAAGTAGATCGTGTTGCGGGCGACGCGCGGTTCGCCGCCCGCGGCCAGCGGCTCGCCGTTGTTGGGATTAATGCCGAAGCGCGGGGCGTTGCTGCTGGTGACGTGGACGGCAATCCGGTGACCCTTGTTGAACACCAACGCCGTCGACCACAGGTCGATCTTGAACTTGTAGACCTCGCCCGGCGTCATGAAGACTTCGCGGTCGAATCCTCCACGGAAGCGCGCCCGCAGCGGCATGTCCATCACCAGCGCCTCGTATCCGTCGGGGTAAACGTCCACGACTTTCACGACCCAGTCGGTGTCGGGGGCGTCGGAGCCGGCCCACATTTCCATGTCCATCTTGCCGACGACCTCGATCGCGTGTTTGAGCGGCGCGCTCCGGAATTTGAGCACATCGGCGCGCTCGCCGACGGCGCGCTGGTCCATCGGCCCCTTCTCAAAAGCCAGGTTGTTGCCGCCGACAGTGGGCACGGGGTCGGCCGGATCGAACGCATAGGTCTGGCTGGCGCCGGCCGCCGTGGGCTGGTCGGTCGAGAGTCCGCCCTCGGCCTGGAGATACCAGGAGGTGGCTTTGGAGGGGGGCGGCCAATCCGGCGCCGTCCGCCATTGGTTGCCAGGCGCCTGCGAGTCGCACGGATCGCCCATGACATAGTATTGGATGGGCGCTTCGTTCATGATGCCGTCGTCCTTGCCCTTGAGCCAGTAGTCGAACCAGCGGACCTGGGTGGCGCCCATCAGGTCTTCCAGACGCAGCCGATTGGGATAGACGAAATCGACGTTCATCGGTCCGTGGGCGAAGGGACCCATCACCAGTTTTTGGTTGCCGGGGGCCAGGCCGGCGCCGTTTTTTTGCAGGTTGGCGAAGACGTCGAGTTGGGCCTGCGTGAAAATGTCGTACCAGCCGCCCACCTGGAAAATGGGCACATCGATTCGGCGGTAATAGGTCTTCATATCCCATGGTTTCCAGAAGTCGCCGTAAGTTTCATGACGGCGGATTTCCTTTTGCAGTTCGGTGATGCCGAGGGCCTGGAGCCACTTGTCGGCGTCGGTCCGCCACTCGCCCCCCATGAAATACATGTATTCATAGGGGCTGCCGAACCCAAGCGCCTCGAAGATGCAAGCCAGGTGGGGCGGGCCGGCCAGCGCGGCCATGTTGGACGTGATCGCCGAAGCGGAGCCGCCGTTCATGGCCACCTTGCCGTCGCACCAGGGCTGGGCGGCCACCCATTCGACCGTGTCGTAGCCGTCGCCGGGATCGTCCATGAAACCGCGGAACTCGCCCTGGCTGCGGTAGCGGCCGCGGCAGTCCTGTATGACGCAGGCATAGCCGTTTTCGAGCAGCAAGTCGGCGCCCAGCATCCCCGCCGGTTTCGGGTCGATCTTTTTGGTGCGGTCGGCCTCATACTGATTGCGGCCGTCCTTACAGTAAGGAGTGCGGGTCAGGATGACCGGGAACGGCCCCTCGCCGGCCGGCAGGAAAATATTCGTGGCCAGTTCGGCGCCGTCGCGCGCCCTGACCATCTCCTCCCAGCCCTTTTGCCAGGATTTGTCATTTTGGGCCGGCGCGACCAGGCTGGCCGCGAAACCAAGCGTCAGGAACAGCCAAACGGCGACGAAACGCTGTTTACGCATGGGTCGATCTCCATTCGCGCAAAGGGTGAATATGCCATCCCCCCGTAAAAAACGATTGAGCCACGAAATCACGCGGGGCGGCTAAGCCGCGACCATATGCCGGAAACTCCGTTTGGAGTTCAAGCTTCAGCTTGATATTTACCTCGCAAAGAGGCCGATGCGCGAGAGCGAATTCACGGCCTCCGTTCGAACCGGTAATTGCCTTTGTGGGGTAGAGCGAAATCCGCGCCCCGGCGGCCGGTGCCGGCCAGTGTCCAGTCGCCCGTCAGGCGCATGGCCAGCGGGTCCACCGGTTCGTCCTTGACGTTGATCTCGATCGCGCGGTTCGAGGCCTTGACGTCCAGGGAGACGTTGCGGTAAAGCAGATTCGTCGCCGTCATCTCCGGGCACGCCTTGGGCAGCCGGGGGTCGAGCGCCAGAGCGTCGGCCTGCGGATCAAGGCCCATAAAGCCGTAGACGACGATGCTGGGCACGAGGCTGCTTTCGTAGAACTCGAAGTCGATCCCCAGCCCGCCGGCCGTGCCGCCGCCCTGGAGCGTCGTGCCGCGGACCCCGCCTTCGTAGTATTTGCGGTAACCGCCCGCCGTCCAGACCTCTTTTTCCCAATCGAGCAGGCCGCAGAGGCGCTGCCAGGCGTCGTCGGGGCCGTTCACTTTCAAGCGTGCCCAGAGGTCATAGAACGAAAAACCCAGCACCGCGCCCCCGTCCTGCACCTGGCCGCCCCAGGCGATGGTTTCGGGGTGTGTCCATCCCTGTCCATACCAGTCCAGGTTGCGGAGCGTCGTCGCGCGCGGGCCGAAGCGCCAGTGATAGATATCGGCGCCGGTCGAGGTGTCGCCGGCGACGATCCGGCGTCCGTCGATCCAATCCATGATGGCCCGGGCGTGCTCATCGGTGGCGATGCCGTACCAGATGGCGTCGAGATTCAGGAAGGTGAAGCCGTAATCGTAGGCTTTGTCGTTGGGATCGATCGAGCCATTGAACCGGCCGGTCCGGTCGTTCCAGAACAGGCGGTTGGCGGTCTCTTTGACGCGGGCGGCGTGGGTGCGCAGTTCCGCCGGGTCCAGCGCCAGCGCGCCCAGCGGCATGCCCCAGCCGGGGTGATCGCGCACGGCCTGCTCGGCGTCGGCCATCGCCACCGTCGCCGCGTAGTATTGCGAGGTGGAATACATGTCGTCCCAGCCGAAGGGAAGCAGATCGTAGTAATTGTTGCCGATACCGTGACCGGAGTGGGGAGTGATCCTGCCGGCGGCGTCTTTGACGTAGCCGGGCAGGCTGTCGTGGCCCGGCCATGGATTGCGGATGCGGTTGTATTGCAGGCCGCCCATGACCGTCTGCTGGTAGCGCAAAGCCAGGCGCATGCGGCTAATGTTCTCCTGAAGGAATGGCAGGTCGCCCGTCCAGCGGAAATAATTCCAGCAGGCGAGGATATAGATCGGATTATTGATCGAGTGGCGCGTGTCGTATTGGGTGAAGAATGAATCGATGGCGAACTTAACGCCGCTTTCGCCGGGGGCGAGCGACAACCGCACCCGCTTGATCTTCCCCTTCCACAATGGATGGCGATAAAGTTCGACCATCGAAAGCTTCGCACCCCAGTAGGCCTCGGCTTCCTCCGGCGGTGAGTAGATACAGGCGCGCCGGTCGGGGCCGAACTCTGTGTCACCTTCGCGCAGCCATTCGAGGTAAGGCAGAACGTGATTCGGGGGCGTTCCCGTGCGCGTCCAGCGTAGTTGCATGAACGGGGCGTTGACGGTGTCGAACTCGAATCCGGCTGGTGTAACGAGCGCCGGCGAGGGGCCGGTCGATTCGAGTTGCCACTTGCCCTCCTTGACACCGAGCGATTTGAGGTTGTCCAGTTCCCAGCCTTGCGTGGCCGCTTCGCCGATGTAACGCGGCAGGAGGGGATTCTTCGCCCAGATGCGCAACGGGTCCATGGCCCAGCCTTTGCCTTGTTCGTTGAAATGCCAGCCGACGGCGTTGCCGAGGATCTCCTCGGGCGAGGGAGCCGCCTGGGTCCACAGCGGGAAGGGCCAGCCGTGTTCATGAGCGTGGGAGGGGTGCTGGTGCGTATGGACATATCCTTCGGCGTCCAACAGGATTCCGGTGAGTTCGTCGCGGTGGACTTCCTGGATCGATTTGCCCAACCGCTTGTCGGCGGCCCCGCCCAGCCACATGTCGGCGATGGTCAGGTATTCCTTGTTGAACAAGGTCTTCGTGTTCCCGAGTCGTGTGTCGAAGTGGTGCCAGAGATAGTGGGTCAGGAGCCGGGCGCGTTCGGCGTTGGCCTTCCCCGCCGCGGCCGCGGCGGCCGCCGGGTCGGCGGCGAATTTGAAACGCGGGAAGCCCTGCGGAATCCCCTGCATCAGCGCGGCGGTCAGGGTGGTCGCGTCGCCGGCGCCCTTCGCATTGGCCGAGAGGGCGTCGGCACCGGCCGCCGCGAGGGGGATCAGGCCAAGGCACAGGGCGAAGATGGTTCGCATCATGGGGTGGAATTCCTTTCCGGTTTGTGCGGAGCAGTTTGAATCCGGCGGCCGGGGGTTTCCACTTTTAATTTTACAGGACTCGATTTTTTTGCCGGTTTCGGATAAAAAGGGAAGAGCGGTTCGGAGAATGGATGCCATGGACGGATGTGCCGTTCCGCCCCGGCGGCGAAAGATAGCGCACGCGTGCCGATCCGCCGCTGGACCGGTCGATCAATCCGGGGGACGAGGAAGACGACGATGGTCTTCAATGGCGAAGAGCCCAGGCGTCCGCCGTTGGCCGACACCCACAAGGCCGCCGGCGCCCGGTCGACGCATTTTGCCGGTTGGGAACTGCCCGTGCAGTATCCCAGCGGCCCCACCGAGGAACACCTGGCCACCCGCCGGGCGGCAGGTTTGTTCGATATCGACCACATGGGCCAGGTGGAGGTCAAAGGCGCGGACGGCCGCTCTTTCTTGCAGCATGTCACCACGGCTGACCTGCGCGGCCTGGCTGCCGGCGAGGCCAAATACGCCCTGTTGTGCTATGCCGACGGCGGGGCGGTGGATGACATCTTTATCTATTGCCTGGCGGACCGTTTTTTTGTGGTGCTGAATGCCGCCAACCGCGCCAAGGACCTGGCCTGGCTGCAGGCCTTGAGCGTTGGTTACGGTGTCAGCATCCGTGATATCTCGGACGAAACCTATATGCTGGCCCTGCAGGGGCCGCGGTCTGAGGCTATCCTGCAGCCTCTGTGTGCTGCCAACCTGGCGAACCTGGCGCGCCACCATGCCCTGGAGACTGAGGTGATGGGTATTCCTACGCTCATAGGGCGCACCGGTTATACCGGCGAGGACGGCTTTGAGCTCTACTTCCCCACCGCCAGGGCCGGCGATATTTGGGATGCGTTACTGGAGAAAGGGCATCCTACCGGACTTTTGCCAGCCGGCCTGGCAGCCCGCGACTCGCTGCGCTTTGAGGCCTGCATGCCGCTCTACGGCCAGGAAATCACAGCCGTGCGCGGGCCGGTAGGCGCTGGCTTGGGTTGGGCGGTTGCCTGGGATAAGGGCGATTTTATCGGCCGCGATGCCCTGCTCAAGGAGCGCCTGGAGGGTCCGCACGAACGCCTGGTGGGGTTGAAACTCACCGAGCGCGGGGTGCCGCGCCCCGGATACCGGGT
>JAMCWS010000173.1 GCA_023480605.1 bacterium | reverse complement strand
ATCAACCTGAACTTCTGCGCCACCCCGGCGCCCACCGGGCCGACGTCTTCCATTACCCTCATTACAACCTGCCGTGGGTCAATTCGCGCCGATGCGTCGTGAACGTGTTTGACCTGTTTCACCTGCGCTACGGTTCGCTGCTCAGGCGCCGCTACCAGGCGTTTTTTTTATGGCGGCTGCGCTGGAGCCGGGCGATCATCTTGACCTCGAGCGCCAAAACACGGCGTGAGATCGAAGATATAGCCCAAATTGGCCGCGACCGGGTCATCGAGGTGCCACTGGGCGCGGGCCGGCCGATCCCCCGCGAGGACGTTCGCCCGCCCGCGTTGCAGTCGCTGGCGGCCACGCCGCTGCGCCCCCCCTGGCTGCTGGCGATCGGCATCGACCAGCCACACAAAAACGTCGATTTTCTGATTTCGGCCCTGGGGCTCTACTTCCAGCGCCGGCCCGAGGCGCCCCCCCTGGTTTGGCTGGGCCTGAGTGAGGCCGATTGCGAACGGCGCGGCCGCCAGTTGCCCGCCTTCCTGCGGCCGCGGATCGCCCTGGAGCCCTACGCCCCGCCCGAACGCGCCGAAGCCATCATGCGCGGGGCCGGGGCGCTCGTTTTTCCCTCGCTCGACGAGGGATTCGGCCTGCCGCCGCTTGAAGCCATGGCGCGCGGCACGCCCGTCCTGTGCGCCCGGCGCGAACCGATGACGGCCATCCTCGGCGACGCGCCGCTTTACTTTGAGCCAACCGAATCGGCAAGCTTGTGGCGCATGCTCGACCGCCTGCTTGACATGCCGGCCGCCGTGCGCGCCGACATCATCGACCGCGGCCGCCGTCAGGCCGCCCGTTACCGGTGGGCCGCGACCGCGCGCGAAACCTTCAACGTCTACGCGCGGCTGGCTGAACGCTCCGACCTGTTGGTCGGTTGAGACCTTTCGGCCGGCGCCGGCGCGATCCTTCCGCCATCACACAAAAAATCCCCGCCACCTGGAATGGGCGGCGGGGATGTCCCGTTGATTCGGAACCAATTCGCGGGTCAGGCGGAAGGCCGGCTTATTTGAATTCCGTCCAGCCGGAAGCCGCGTTCGGGAACGGAGTCTGGCTGGCGCCCAGGTCCTTGTTGTTCAGAGGACGGGGGTTGCCGTCGATGTCGATCATGCCTTGCGAACTCGAACCCACGGCCGCGCCGATCGCCGGGCTGGTCAGGTCGGTCAAACGGCCGTCGGCCGCCAGCTTCGGGTCGACCGGTTCGGCGGTCGTGCCCACGATCCAGTCGGCCGGAATGGCCGCGGAGGGACCCTGATTGGGAAGGAACGACCCCCTGGAAACCAGGCTGATGTTGCCCGAAAGGCTCGAGTGGGTGAAAGAGGCGTTGCCGCCGCCCATGCTGCGATCGTCGAAGATGCAATAGTTGGCCGTGATGAAATTGTTCTTGGCGCTGTGGTTGTGGAACCAGTAGAGGGCTCCAGGGGAGACCAGCGTCGTGTCGCCGACGAAAGAGCAGAAGTTCAGGTTGATGATGCACGAGTTGGTGCCGCCAGCACCCAAAATGCCGAAGACGGCGGCGGTGGTACCGGGTTTGGCGCCCATCCAGATCGTGTTGGTCAGGTTGAAGAAGCAGGTCCCACCGTTGCTCTGCGTGAACGCGCCATTACCAACCGCAAGGTTCTTCATGAAGCAACGGTCCATGGTGACGGTCGTCGACCGGCCGATGGTGGGGATATTACGGAACGTCTGAATCCCCGCGGGCTTGGTGATCGACACGTCGGTCAGGGTCAGGTCGCCGCCCACGGTGCCCTCGACGCTGAACGGGATCAACGTGGCGGTAGGCGTAATGGTGGTATCGATCATCGAGTCCAGGCTACACTTGGTCGTCGGGGTGCCGGCGATCACCAACTTGCCGCCGTTCATGATCCGGAAGGGCACCTCGGCCGTCGGGCCGAAGTTGCACCGATTAAAGGTCATGGTGCAGGGGCCCATGCTGGAGACGATGCGGCGGGTCAGCACGCCCGTGGCCACGCCCGGTGCGATCGTGCTGTCGTTGACGGTAATGCTGCCAGTGGCATTATTATTGGTGCCGACGCATTCGCTGGTCTCGGCGCCGCCGGCCGATACGATGTTGCTGTTGTTGACGACCATCGTGCCGCCGTAAAAGAAGACCTTCTGCGAGCCGTCATTTTGCAACGCGCCGAGGGTGTCGAGGTTGGTCACGGTGCACGAGCCGGTGTAGTTGGGGCCGCCGTAGCGCAGCGGGGCCCCGGCGCCGTTGGGGTCGCCGCCCGCCGTGGTGACGTTGGACACAATGTGGACGCCGTCATTGAGCAGGTTGAGCCACACGCCGCCGCCCGTGCGCACACAATTCACGTTCATAACCGTGATGTTTTGTTTCGAAGCATTGTTGGGGCCGCTGCCGATCACGGAGCCGCCAGCGGACTTCAGCGTCAGCCGCGACGTGTTGCTGTCGCCTTTGATCACGAAGGGGCCGGTGACGGTCGTGCTGGCGTCGACCGGGCCAAAGATGAAAGCCCCGGCGGTGTTTTCGATGGTCGGCGTTTGCCCGGCGGCCACCTGAAGTGTCAGAATGTTGAGAATCGTGCCGCCGTTGCCCGTGTTGAACGGAACGGGTAGCGCTTCAGAATACGTCGCGCCGTCCTCGATCTCGATCACGTCACCGCTGTTGGCGGCGGCCAGGGCGCCGGCGATGGTTGTCTGGTCCGCTCCGCCCGCCTGAGACACGGTGATGGTGGCCGCATGGGACAACTGCGCCACGCAAAAGACTGCTAAAGCTAAGACAACAAATTTCCTCATAACAGATACTCCTGAAAAAATTAAGTCAAAGACATCTAAAGCCCTCATCCCGCCCGATTGCCAGGTACAGCTCAACCCGGACGAGCCACAACCAAACGAATAGTCCGGAGTATATGGCGCGGCAATCGGGATCGTCAAGCGAAATAAATGCACCAATTTGCCAACTCGGGAGGCAAAATATCACGATATGTCGCAAGCCATTGCTTATTAATCACCATATTGCCCATAAAAATGCGCAAAACGTTGCTAACCCGTTTACTTTCAGTTCAATATGTTGCGGCTTGGAGACCGGGAAAGCCGCGTAAAACGAACCCTCGTTTGGCGTCGACAAGAACGCGCAGCCCATAAAAAAATCCCCGCCACCGTTGGGGTGGCGGGGATGCGAACAAGCACAAAAAGTCAAATCGTGCCCATCGGGGCTGGATTATTTAAACTCGGTCCAGCCGGACGCCGCGTTGGGGAACGGGGTTTGGCTGGCTCCCAGGTCTTTGTTATTCAACGGCCGGGCGTTGCCGTCGATGTCGATGGCGCCCTGGGAGAATGACCCCACGCCGGCGGCGATGGCAGGGCTGGTCAAGTCGGTCAGCCGGCCGGTGGCGGTCAGCTTGGGATCAATCGGATCGGCCGTCGTGCCCGTGATCCAGTCGGCCGGGATCGGATTCGATCCGCCGTTGGTCAGGAAGCTGCCACGCGAGCATAGGCTGATCCTGCCCGACAGCGAGGAGTGGGTGAACGATGCGTTGCCCGCGCCCATCTGGCGGTCGTCGAAGATGCAGTAGTTGGCAGTGATGAAGTTGCCTTTGGCGCCGTGGTTGTGGAACCAGTAAAGCGCCACCGGCGACGTGATGTTGCCGCCGATGAAGGTCGAGTGCAGCAGATTGATGATCGCGGAGGTGCCGCCGGGCGTGACGATGTTAAAAATGGATCCCGAGGTCAGGCCGCTTCTGGCGCCCATCCAGATCGAGTTGTTGATGTTGAAAATGATCGTCGCGGCGCTATTGGAGAAGGTGCCGCCGTTGGTGATGTTCTTGAGGAAACTCCGGGTAAGATTGACGGTGTCGGCCCGGCTTGTGGTCGGGATGTTGCGATACATTTGGATGGTGGCGTAGGTGTCGATGATGTTCACGTCCTGCAGCGTCAAATCGCCGCCCACCGCGCCCTCGACGCTGAAGGTCACCAGCGTGGCCGTCGGCGTCATCAGGGGGTCGATCATCGGGCTCAAATCGGTCTTGGCCGTCGGCGTGCCGGCGATCTTCGTCAGTTCGCCGCCCATGATGCGGAAGGGAACCTCGCCCGATTTGCCGAAGGTGCAGCTATTGAAGACTTCCTGGATGGGGCCGCCGGCGCCGATCGAGACACGGCGGGTCATCGCGCCGGTGCGAACGCCCGGGGCGATCGCGCAGTTATTGAACGTGATGCTGCCGTTGGTGGCGTTGCGCGGGTTGAGGAAATCGTTGGTCACCGTATTGTCGGTGGGGCTGGTAAGGTTACAGTTGTTGAAAACGCCCGTCCCGCCGAAGAAGACGACCTTGTATGATCCGTCCGCCGCTTTGATCTGGGAGACATCGATGTTGGTGCCGGTAAACGAGTTGGGGCCGCCGGGCCAGCCGAAAACGATGAAATTGGCTGCGGTGGCGGCGTCACCGCCGGTGCAGGTGACGTTGGTGACTGTCACGGGACCGTCGGTGTTGCGCATGTGGATCCACTGGCTGGCGCTTGGGGCCGGCTTGACGATGTTGACGTTGGCCACGGTGATGGCATGGTGCGAGCCGCCCGGAGGAGCGGTGGCGTTCATGCCCGCGGTGACCAGCGCGGCGCCGGCCGGCGAACGCAGCGTGAGGCGGGCGGTGTTGCTGGCGCCCTGGATCACGAACGGGCCGGTGACGGTCGTCGTCGTCGTGCCGGGGCCGAAGTTAAAGCAGGCCGTGGTGTTTTCGATCGTCGGCGTCATCCCGGCGGCGACTTGGATGGTCAGGCTGTCGAGGATCGCCCCGCCGACGCCCTTGGTGTTGATCGGGTCGGGCAGCGACTCGCTGTAGGTCGCGCTGTCGTTGATCTGGATCACATCGCCGCTGTTGGCGGCGGTCAGGGCGCCGAGGATCGTCGTCTGGTCGGCACCGCCCCCCTGAGCGACGGTGATGGTCGCCGCACCGGCGTATTGCGCGATGCAGATACCCACAATGAGAAACAAATACTTCTTCATCTAAAATCACTCCTTATAAAGAAAATGGTAAAAAAACCCTCGCTGCTGGAGAAAACAATCCCCTCTCCCGATTTGGCGATCCGTTCATCGAAATCGCCTGATCGGCAAATGGATGACAATCCAATCCACCAAACTCGAACCGGTAGCCAACACACCGATTACATCAGGGTACATCTAAATCGGAGTAAGTCGCGTCAATATATGCAAAATCTCTATCAATCGTCAAGTCTATTTTCGCACATTTTGTCACATTTGGCCAGGGGCAGGCGCGAAAATGCAGGGCCTTGGATCATCCATCGCTGATCGGCCAAGGGAATATGCAAAATTTTGCCGATTTTTGGCGGAATTCGTCACCGATTCCGGTTCGAATGTCATGAACCACTTCGATATGGCGCAATTCATTGCATTACCGGTGGAATGCACTCGTCCAATGCGCCGGCGCAAAAAATTCCCCGCCACCGTTTCGGGTGGCGGGGATCACCGGAAGCTAAGATTCCGATCAAGCCTGTCGGAACCGAATTATTTGAATTCGGTCCAGCCGGAGGCCGCGTTGGGGAACGGGGTCTGGCTGGCGCCCAGGTCCTTGTTGTTGAGTGGCCGGTTGTTGCCGTCGATGTCGATGGCGCCCTGGGAGAACGACCCCACGCCCGCGGCGATGGCCGGGCTGGTCAGGTCGGTCAGCCGGCCGGTGGCGGTCAGCTTGGGATCGATCGGGGTTGCCGTCGTACCCACGATCCAGTTAGGCGGAATCGGGTTGGAGCCGCCGTTGGTCAGGAAGCTGCCGCGCGAGCAGAGGCTGATATTGCCCGCCAGCGAGGAGTGGGTGAACGAGGCGACGCCCGCGCCCATCTGGCGGTCGTCGAAGATGCAGTAGTTGGCGGTGATGAAGTTGTTCCTCGCGCCGTGGTTGTGGAACCAGTAGAGCGCCACGGGCGACGAGATGTTGCCGCCGATAAAGGTCGAGTGCAGAAGGCTGATGGAAAGGGAAGTTCCGCCCCCGCTGACGATGTTGAAGATGGATCCCGAGGTCAGGCCGGTCCTGGCGCCCATCCAGATCGTGTTGTTGATGTTGTAGATCATCGATGGCGCGGAATTGTTGAAGGTGCTGCCGCTGGTGATGTTCTTGAAGAAGCACCGGGTGAGGGTGACCGTGTCGGCCCGGGCCGTGGACGGGATGTTGCGATACATCTGCAGGCTGGCGTAGGTGTCGACGATATTCACATCCTGCAGCGTGAAATCGCCACCCACTGTGCCCTCGACGCTGAAGGTCACCAACGTGGCCGTCGGCGTCATCAGGGGGTCGATCATCGGGCTCAGGTCGGTCTTGGCCGTCGGCGAGCCGGCGATCTTCGTCAATTCGCCGCCCATGATACGGAATGGCACCTCGCCCGACTTGCCGAACGTGCAGTTGTTGAAAACTTCCTGAATCGGGCCGCCGGCGCCGACCGATATACGGCGGGTCAGCGCGCCGGTCCGGATGCCCGGAGAGATCGCGCAGTTGTTGAACGTGATGCTGCCGGTGGTGGCGTTGCGCGGGTTGAGGATCTCGTTGGTCACGGTGTTGTCGGTGGGGCTGGTAAGGTTACAGTTGTTGAAAACGCCCGTCCCGCCGAAGAAGACGACCTTGTATGATCCGTCCGCCGCTTTGATCTGGGAGACGTCGATGTTGGTGCCGGTGAACGAGTTCGGTCCGCCGGGCCAGCCAAAAACGATGAAGTTGGCGGCCGTGGCGGCGTCACCGCCGGTGCAGGTGACGTTGGTGACCGTCACGGGGCCGTCGGTGTTGCGCATTGCGAGCCACTGAGCGCCGCTCGGGGACGGCTTGACGATATTGACGTTGGCCACGGTGATGGCATGGTGCGAGCCGCCCGGAGGAGCGGTGGCGTTCATGCCCGCGGTTACCAGCGCGGCGCCGGCCGGCGAACGCAGCGTCAGGCGGGCGGTGTTGCTGGCGCCCTGGATTACGAACGGGCCGGTGACGGTCGTCGTCGTCGTGCCGGGGCCGAAGTTGAAGCAGGCCGTGGTGTTTTCGATCGTCGGCGTCATTCCGGCGGCAACCTGGATGGTCAGGCTGTCGAGGATCGCGCCGCCGACGCCCTTGGTGTTGATCGGGTCGGGCAGCGACTCGCTGTAGGTCGCGCTGTCGTTGATCTGGATCACGTCGCCGCTGTTGGCGGCGGCCAGGGCGCCGAGGATCGTCGTCTGGTCGGCGCCGCCCGCCTGGGCGACGGTGATCGTGATCGCCGAAGCGTACGATGTCAGGCAAAAACTGAGAATACAAATGAGGCATAGTTTTTTAATCATAACAGGTTCTCCTGGTATTTTATGATATGACCGAATACGGATGACCCACCGTTATACAGCCAAACCCATTGCTGTTGTGGCAAAATGGGTGAAAAAGCCGTGTGTTGTCCCTCCTTTGCAGGTATTGTCAGAAATTCCTATCAAGTGCGTTCGCTCAAATGAAAACCAGATGTTATCCTTCCAGCATATGAGAAGCAGTTGAGCGTGCGTTGGTGCTGACGCTCGACACCCTTAACCCGTGTCCCCCGCAGACAAAACGGATTACAGCATGTAAGTCTTCGCATTTTCCGATATCGGCTCGGGACCGACATCCTTACATCCGACAACCCGTGTCTGCACCATGAACAAGGCGCGGACTATACATCTTTTGAAAATGACATGGAGATTTTATAGAACCTTCGCCCGTATTTGTCAAATAAAAATAGCCCCCGCCGCAGGATGATATTTATAAAAAAGAGAGATGGCGCGAGACGGGGGCGGCACACTGGGTGGATGCGGAGCGATACCGAAGGGGCAATCGCGTCTCGCGGAGGCGCTCCCGGCACGTGACGATTACATATATCGTTCATATAACTGCGGTTAAGCGAATTGATCGCTCCGTCGCTCGGGTCGTGTGAATCGCTCCTGGATACGAAAAAAAAGCCGCTCAGGCTCGGTCTGAACGGCTTAAGGTATCGAAAAGACGACGATAAATGCGAAACCAGGAATCACTCACGGAACGGTTTATCTGAATTCCGCCCAGCCGGAGGACGCGTTGGGGAACGGGGTCTGGCTGGCGCCCAGGTCCGATTTGGTAAGCGGGCGGGAATTGCCGTCGATATCGATTGCGCCCTGAACCATCTCACCCACGGCGCCGCCGATCGCCGGGCTGGTGAGGTCGGTCAGGCGTCCGGTGGCGGTCAACTTCGGGTCGATCGGGTCGGCGGCCGTGCCGACGATCCAATCGGTCGGTATAGGTTGGCCGAAGTTGCTGCCGGCGCACACCATGCTGATTTTGCCGAAAAGGCCCTTGAGGTTATTGGAGCCATAACCGGTTCCCATCTGCCGATCGTCAAAGATGCAATAATCGGCATTCACGAAGCCTTGGGTCGTGGTATTGAAAAAGCGCATCAGCGAGGTGTCGACCGGATTGGCGCCGATCAGGGTGCAGTGCGTCATGTTCAAATTCAGCGTACCGGCATTGCATAGGAAGAAAACGCCGCCACTCAGGCCGTCGTTGAAGGGGCCCTTGAGAATCGTGTTGATGAAGGTCGCGTTCAACCCGGGACCGGCGCTTTGCGCAAATGCCCCGTTCCCGGCCGCGCAGTTCTCGAAATAGCAGCGCTCCACGGTGAGGTTGTCGGTCATCTGGTCTGCGCCCGCATGGCGGAACAACTGGTTGGGGGCATTGGGGTAGGTGGTTCCCATGACATCGCGCAGGGTCAGGGCGCCGCTCCGGCCAACGGAGTTGGCCTGGTCAAAGCTCCAGAGGACCAGGACGCACGGCGGGCTTGTGGTGCTCCGATTGATCATGGGATCAATGCTGGTCTTGGCCGTCGGCGTGCCGGCGACGGTCACCTGCAAGCCATTGGGGATGCGGCAGGCGACTTCGAAAGTATAACCGAGGGTGCAGCGATTGAGGGTCATGGTCAAGGGACCCATTTGGCCGGCGCCGCCAACCCATCGGCCGCCCTGCGCGACTCCGTCAGCGGGCCTTCCCGGAGCAACCAGGCAGTCGTTGAAGGTCACGCTGGTGCTGGGATTGGCGGCCGGAACGCTTGCGAGGATCAGGCCGGTCGCGGCGGGACCACCGTCGGCCGTTCCGATCTCGCTGTTGTTCCACACCATCGTGCCGCCATAAACCGCCATTTATTGGCGGCCCCCCCCCGGACGCATGTCGACATTGTTGCCCGTGAAGGAGCCGGCCCACGGCCCCGCCGGCGGGGGGTTGACGCCATACAGAACCATCGTGCCGCCAAAGTTGGGAGCGCCGATAAAGTCGACATTGTTGAGCAGCCAGTTACCTTGATTGTTGGCTTGGACATACGTCCCGGCGGTCGTGCGGACGATGTTGGTGTTCTCGAGTGTGATCGCGTGCGTCGAAGCCAAATTGGGACCGCCGCCGACTGCCGGGTTGGCAGCGGTGCGCAGGTTGAGGCGCGCGGTGTTGCTGGCGCCCTGGATCACGAATGGGCCGGAGACGGTGGTCGTCGCCGAACCGGGACCGAAAATGAATCCCGTCGCCGAGGTGTTTTCGATCGTCGGCGTCATGCCGGCCGCGACCTGGATGGTCAGGCTGTCAAGAATCGCCCCGCCGGCACCCGTGTTGATCGAGTTGGGCAGCGCTTCGGTGTAGGTCGCGCTGTCGTTGATCTGGATCACGTCGCCGCTGTTGGCGGCGGCCAGTGCGCCAAGGATCGTCGTCTGGTCGGCCCCGCCCGCCTGGGCGACGGTGATCGTCGCCGCCGTGGAAAGCGAGGTCAGGCAAAGGCTGAAAAAACATGCGACACATAATTTTCTAATCATTATCGGTTCTCCTGATGTAAATTATGATACGATGTAATGCCGCCGATAACCGCCAATCTGAAGTCAAATACCGCCCTGGCTCCGGAAATGGCTGAAACCGCTTTTGGTTCCTCCTTTACAAATCTTGTTGGATAATTGTCAATAGAAGGTTTATTTTAGCCAAAATTGGATGTGAACCGCTTATCCGCCTGGACTGGAGATAAATAACATACCAGCGGCGCCTTCGCACCGGCGCCCCGCGTCCGCCGCCCCTTTCCGTCGCGGGCAAAACGGATCACGGCACATTAGTTTTCGCGTTTTCGATACCGGCCTAAGCCTGGTATTCTAACAACCGAAAATCAATGTCGGCGCCATAAAAAGGCGTCGGCATGACATCTTTTGTGATTGAACACGGTTTTTTATACGATCATTCGGCGTCATTGTCAAATAAAAATCAGGTTTGGCGCCGGAGCCGCGGGGCAGCGCCTTTGGCACGAAGGGAATGTCACCCGCCGAACGCCGTTAAATCCCGATCAGCCAAGGGAACGTGGGCCGGTTCTTCCAACGCTCGGCGATGCACAAAAAATCCCCGCCACCGGTTGGGGTGGCGGGGATGAGTCGGGCCTCGAATCGAAGCTGGATGCATGAGGCCGGATTATTTGAATTCCGTCCAGCCGGAGGCCGCGTTGGGGAACGGGGTTTGGCTGGCGCCCAGGTCCTTGCCGACCAAGGGCCGACCGTTGCCGTCGATGTCGATGTAGGGCGGCGTATTGATGCTGCGGTCGCCGCCGATGGCCGGACTCGCCAGATCGGCGATGCGGCCCGTGGCGTTCAGCATGGGGTCGATCGGATGCAGGTAATCGGGGGCGGCGATCCAGTCCGCCGGCAGCGTGTTGCTCCAGAGATGCGCCGTCGAAAGGCTGACACCGCCGGTCAGAGAGTGAAGGGCGTTCGCGGCACGGCCCGCGGGGCCGACGAACCGGTCGTCAAAGATGCAATAATTGGCGACCAGATCGATGAGCCCGCCGTTGATGAACGTGCAGGAAACGGTGGCATCGGTCGGCAGGGCGCCCATGAACGTGCAGTGATTCAAAAGCAGGTTCGTCGCCGACGAGCAGGAGATGGCCATCGTGTTGGCCGTCAGCGGAACCGAGCCTTGGCCGATCCAGATCGAGTTGGTCCAGGTCATCGGCATCGTCTTGCCGGAGGCGTTCGTGACCATCCCGCCGGCCAGACCGGCCCCGGCGAAGAAGCAGCGGTCGATCGTGATAGCGGGGACGCCGGTCGTGCCCATCGCGCGGCTCACGCCCATCGCCATCCTCGCCGTCAGGCTGCAGTCCGACAGGACGTAGGAGCCGCCCTGGTTGCCTTCCGCGGTTCCCTCGCCGGAGCTGAAGATGAAGTTGGAATTGGTCCACGCGGCAAACCCGTTCAGATTGGTCTTGGCGCTCGGGGTGCCGGCGATCGTCGTGACTGTCGCGCCCGTGATGCGCATCGCCACCTGTGCGAATGAAACAAATGTGCACTGATTGAAATAGACCTTGACGCTGCCGTCCTTGCCGGTGCTATTCGCACCGAAAATTACGGTTCCGGCCGTGGCCCCGGTTCCGGCCGAGGACAAAGTGCAATTATTGAATGTCAGCACGCCGGCACTGGTCACCGCGCCGCCCATCACACCGTAGGTCCTACCGGCTGGAGGTACCAGATTGCAATTATTGAACGTGACGTTGCCGCCCTGGTAGTTGACCATCTGCGCCACCCACGCGCCGCTCGTGTCGGCGTTGGTGATTGTCGCGGTCTTCAGGGCGCCGGAGCGGCCGATGAAGAACGCCGCGCCGCCGGTGGTGACGGTGTTGCCATTGGTCATGTTGACGTTGGTGACCGTCAGCGGGCCGTCGTTGAAGACGCGGAAGTAGGCGCCGGCGCCGGTTTTGACAAAGGTGATGTTTTCAATCGTGATCGCGTGGGGGGAAACGTTGTTGGCTCCTCCCTGGATTTCTGACACCGACACAAGCAGCGTCATGCGCGACGTGTTGCCGGCGCCGCTGATGCGGAAGGGCCCGGTCACGGTGGTCGTGCTCGAACCGGGGCCAAAAACGATGTTGTTGGTGCCGGTGTTTTCGATCGTCGGGGTCGCCCCGGGGGCCGCCTCGATGGCCAGGCTGTCGAGGATCGCGCCGCCGGCGCCCGTGTTGAGCGGGTTGGGGAGGGCTTCACTATAGGTGGAATTGTCCAGGATCTGAATCACGTCGCCACTATTGGCGACGCCCAAAGCGCCGAGAAGGGTGGTCTGGTCGGCGCCCCCCCCCTGGTTCACGGTGATCGTCGCCGCCCCGGCGAACTGCGCCAGGCAGGCGATCATGACAAAAAGCAGAAGTTTCCTCATCGCTAATCTCTCCTTCCAACGGAAAACGATGGATGTAGTTCAACCCGAAACCGGATCCTCACCCCACACGATGGGGGAATCTCGTTGTTTCCGAGTGCTTGTCCTAACGCTTGGGGGTGTCGAATCCACTCGGCTCGAACTGGAACCCCCACCCCCGTCAAAACTGGAGTACAACAACGATCCTGAACGGATGGCATATCTAAGCGTGATCCGTGCTTGGCGTCAAGCGTTATCTTCCGCCACGCACGGATCACGGCTGAGTCCAGCGGGAATCCCGAACGGGCGCGAAGCCTATTTCTGAACCATCTGGTTGATGATCGACGGAATCTCGCCGCCCACGCGAACGATGTCGCCGTAACTGATCGTGCCGTTGGATGGATCGTAGACACCCCACGACATCTGCCTTTCGGTATTCACGTTGGGAGTCGACACCGCGTTGTAAATGCGCGAAGCCGTGCCGCCGAGCATCTTGTCGGGGCCAAGACTGAAAGCCACCCACATGTTCCACCTGGCGATGGGGGGCGGGCACTGGCCCGGGCGGTTCAGGGCAAAGCTCTGGTATTCGCAATATACGAAGGAATGAGTTCGCGTCCACGTCTGGGTGTCGGGATTCCACATGGCGGTATTGCTCATGAACGGGTCATTCGTTTGCGAAAGCGTGGCCAGATAAGCCACCGGCGTCGTCAGGCGGATCAGAGAGAGTTCGACGAAAATCGTTCCCCCCATGCCAGGCTGGTTCGGGTCGTCCTCGGGCGGATACTTATTGTGGTCGACGTAATAGGATTCAAGACCCGTCGCCAGCGTGCGTTGGTCGCTCTTGACGCGCGCGACCTTCGAGCGCACCTGGGCTTCGAGGAAGTTCGGGACGGCAATCGCCGCCAGAATTGCGATGATCGCCACGACGATCAACAACTCGATCAGTGTGAAGGCCTCCCTCCGGTTGGGGAAGAAAAATGGTGACATACGCATCGAGTTTTCTCCTTTGTCAAATCGAATGATGAAAAACGGAGGCGCGCCTCCGGCTCTGTGTGAAAATAAATTGGCAACTTCTATTTCTGACATTATGTGTATAACATCTGGCGATGGCGATGCAACAAAAAAGTGTCATCGGGGGGCGCGGCCGCCGTCGCCCAGAGGCGGCGTCGCATTGTGCGGCGCACGCCAAGGCGGTGCGGCGACCATCACCCCGGCGGGACGGCCGTGGCCCTCACATGTTGCTCATACGACTGATTTTAGGCGACTCCGGCGTTCCGGACGCGCGCCGCTCCGGCAGGCCGGCGGACGGCCATTCAGCCCGGTCCGCCAGGTCGGCATCCGCATCTGGGGGCGAAAACACAATAAGCCAATGCACCAATAATACCAAAAAAGGAGTGGAAAATACCAGTCCGGGCCGGTCGAATTGCCACGCCGGCGGCCGTGGCCGAGTGGTTTTCTTTGATTTCTCCCCCGCCGATCGGCCACAATATGGGGCCGGCGCCCCGCAACCGGCGCCGGCGGATCAAACGGAAGCCGTCCCGGACGCAGGCGAAGCCCGCGGTGAAAAGCGCCGAAGCCACACTCGTCCGGTTCGTCCGGAAACACATTCCTTACACTGGCAGTCACGATGCGCACGCCCACCCGCAAAAACCGCGAACTCGCGTCGCCGCCCAACGCGCCGCCGCCCAACGCATGGCCGGCGGGCGACTGGCCGGCCGACGACGGAGAGCCGCGCGAGGAAGCCGCCCGCGAATCCGGAGCGGCGCCCGAGCGCCTGCCGATGGTCGCCATCGTCGGCCGGCCCAACGTCGGCAAGTCGACCCTTTTCAACCGCATCTTGGGGCGGCGCAAGGCCCTCGTGCACGAGCGCCCCGGCGCCACGCGGGACCGCAACATCGAGCCGGCCGAGTGGGAGGGCGTCCGTTTTCTTTGCGTCGACACGGGGGGGTTTGATTCGCGCCTTGATGACCCGCTGTTGGCCAGCGTCGTCGAGCAGGTCCGCCTGGCCATCGACGACGCCGACGTGCTGATCCTGCTGCTGGCGGCCGGCGAGCCCGACCACCCGGCCGACGCGGAGATCATCCGCCTGCTGCGCGGTGCCGACAAGCCGATCCTCGTGGCCGTCAACAAGAGCGACAACCCGGCCCTGGCCCTCGAGGCCAACGAGTTTTACCGCCACGGATTCGGCGAGATCTTTCCCATTACCGCCCTTCACGGCTCGGGCGTGGGCGACCTGCTCTCGGCAGTCGCCGGAGCGCTGCGCCGACTCGATCACGCCCCGCGCCACGCTCACGGCGGCGGCGGCATCGCCCTGGCCATCGTCGGGCGCCAGAACGTCGGCAAATCGACCCTGGTCAACCGCCTCGCGGGGGCCGAACGCGTCATCGCCGCCCCCCTGCCCGGCACCACGCGCGACGCCATCGACACGGTCGTCACCACGTCGGAGGGACGGATCTTCACCCTCATCGACACGGCCGGCATCCGGCGGCGGGGCAAGGTCGAGGTCGGTATCGAGAAACTGTCGGTGCTTTCGTCGATGATGAGCCTGCGCCGGGCCGACGTGGCTGCCATCGTCATCGACGCCACGGTCGGCATCACCGACCAGGACGCTCATATTGCCGGTTATTGCCTGGATTCGGGCCTGGCGGCGATGATTCTGGTCAACAAGTGGGACCTGGTGGAAAAGGACCACCGTACGGCCGACCAGTTCACCCATCGCCTGGAGGAGGAGTGGCGCTTCATGACCTGGGCGCCGGTCCTTTACCTGAGCGCCCTGACCGGCCAGCGCGCCGTGCGGGTCTTCGAGGTGGCCGAGCGCGTTTACGGCAACGCCCGCCGCCGGGTGGCCACGCACGAACTCAACGCACGGCTGACCGAGTGGGTGGGCGGCCGGCCGCCGGCGATGAAATTCAACCGGCGTCCGAAGGTGCGGTTCCTGGCGCAGACGGGCGTGCTGCCGCCGACCTTCACGCTGTTCGTCAACGATCCGGCGCTGTTTCACTTCAGCTACCGGCGTTACATCGTCAACCGCCTGCGCGAGGCCTACGATTTCGAAGGCACCCCCATCCGCCTGCAACTCCGAAAGAACAAAACGCGGGAAGGGGATCCGGAAGTGAAGGTGGAGTGAGGGGGAAGGCTGGAGGCTTTAGGCTTTAAGCTTTAGGCTTCAGGGCGAGCGCCCATTGGATTCTGCGTTGAAGACCGAGGATTAATACCCGGGGGTGGAAAAGGTGCGAGATCCTAGCAAACTGAGAGCGTTTGAACTAGCCGACGCGCTGGTCCTTAGAATCTACGCAATCACCCGTTCCTTTCCGAAAGAGGAACTTTTCTGTTTGACACCTCAAATCAGACGTGCCGCGGTATCGATTCCATCAAATATAGTAGAGGGCTGTGCCCGCGAGTCGAAGAACGAATATGTCCACTTCCTTGACGTAGCCTATGCTTCTTGTTGTGAGGTATGTTATCAGGTGTCGCTCGCACATCGGTTGGATTATATTCCCGAGGTTGATGGCCTCAATGATGCGTGCCAAGAAACCGCCAAGGTCTTGAACGCATTGATTCGCAGCCTGCGAGCCAATAACCAGAGCCCCACAACATGAAACCCGAAGCCTGAAGCCTGAAGTCTGAACCACCAAGAAGGTCCGCAAAGATGGAAACGCCTGCAACTGCCAACTACCTCGACTGCGCCCGGCGCGTCATCGCGATCGAGCGCGAAGCCGTGGCCTGCCTGGAAGGCGTGCTTGGCCCCGAATTCGAGCGCGCCATCGACCTGATTCTGGCCTGCAAGGGACGCGTCATCACCACCGGCATGGGCAAGGCCGGCCACATCGCGCGCAAGGTGGCCGCCACGCTGGCCTCCACCGGCACGCCGTCGTTTTTCGTCCACCCGGCCGAGGGGGTCCACGGCGACCTGGGAATGATCACCGCCGCCGACGTGACGCTGGCCTTCTCGCACAAGGGACAGACCGAGGAAGTTCTGCGCCTGATCCCGTTCCTCAATTATTACCAGGTGCCGCTGATCGCCGTCACGTCGGACCCGCAATCCGAACTGGCCCGCCATGCCCAGGTGAGGCTGATCATCCCCATCCGCCAGGAGGCCTGCCCGCTCAACCTGGCCCCCACCGCCAGCACGACGGCCATGGTGGCCCTGGGCGACACGATCGCCATGGTGCTGCTGGAGGCGCGCGGCTTCAAACCCGAGGATTACGCCCGTTTCCACCCGGGGGGCTCGCTGGGGCGACGCCTGCTAACCAAGGTCGAGGACCTGATGCACAAGGGGGAGGAGAACCCGGTCGTCTCGCCTGCGACGCCGCTGCGCCAGGCCATCGTGGCCATGACGTCGCACAAACAACTGGCCTGCACGAGCGTCGCCGACGAGGCGGGGCGGTTGATCGGCTTCTTCTCCGACGGCGACCTGCGCCGCTACCTCGCGGGTGGCGGCATGGACATGAACAAGCCGATCGCCGAATTGATGACGCGCAGTCCCAAGTTCGTCACGCCGGGCACGATGGCCGTCAAGGCGCTGGAAATCCTGCGCGAATACAAGATCATCGCCTTGCCCGTGTGCGACGACGGCCACCGCCTGGTCGGCCTGGTCCACCTGCACGACATCACCCGCGCCGGAATCAGTTGAGCGGGCACGAAGGTGCTCTTTCCCGTTCGTTATCGTTATCGTGATCGTGATCGTGATCGTAATCGATTCCGTTCCACAATCGAACGCGACATGGCATCAGGGGTATTATACGATAACGAGGACGATCACAAGCCCGAGCACGAGCCCGAGCGAAACGGTTGACCCGAACCAGCCACGGATAAGTCGGGGGCTGCGATGAGGATCTCGCTGCAAAACCCCCAGGCGAGCGGCACGGCGCCGAGTTATGAGCACCGGGCGATGCTCTGGACGGGCTATTTCCTCGCCCTGTGGCTCAACGCCATCCTGCTGGCCGCCTTGATTGTTTTTCCGGCGCGCGGCTGGGCGGGGCTGATCCATTGGGCGTTGTGGGCGCTGGGGCTGGGCGTCGCCGTGCTCGTGGCCGCTTCCTCGCGCCTGCTGATCCACGATGTGCTCGTCGGCCTGACCCCGCGCGAGCGGCTCTTCCTGGGCCTGATCCACGCCATGATTTTCATGCTGCCGGCCTTCAGTCGCGACGCGCACGTCATCCCATCGGGCTTCCTCTGGGCCACACCGGGCCTGCTGGCGCTGGCGGCGACGCCGTCGATGGCCCGGCGCTGCTTGGCCTGGACGCTGGCGGGGGCGTGGATGGCGCTGCTGAATCCGGCACTGGAACAGGGCCGGATGTTGTTATTGCCGGCGGGGTTCGCGGTGAGCTGGCTGGCCGGGCTGGGGGCCGTTCACTTCGCCTTCACGGGCGAGCCCTACGGCCTGGCGGGCTGGTGGCCGGTGCGCCGCGTCGTGCGCAACGCGCTGCTGACCTCGATCCCGGCCCTGGCGACGGCGGCGGGCATGTGGTGGTTCTGGCCAAGGGGGCGCGCGTCCGTCGTGGGTGGCGCGGATTCCCTCGCCGCCGCCTCGCCGCCCCGCCGGCTGGTCGACCAGATCGACTTTATGGATTGGCTGACCCTCGTCTGGCGCGGCGCGGTGACGCTGGGGATCACTTTCCTGCTGTTCGTCGTTCTGCTTTACTTTCGCCGCCTGTGGCACCGGAGCGCCCGCGTGAACGTCGACGCCGGCCTCATGCCGGGCCAGGTGGCCCGAGTCGAGTATCGCCGCGCGCCGCGCAAACCGCCCGCCCCGCGCCTGGCCGGGATGCGCGGGCGAATCGTCGAACTCTGGGGCCAATGGGCGGCGGCGCTGGGGCATGAGGGCCTGGCGCGCCGGCCAGGCGAGACAGCCCGCCAGTTCGCCCGCCGCCTGGCCGATGAAAACCTCGACGCCGCACCGCCCGAAGCGATGACCGAGCTGCTCGAGCGCGCCCATTACGATAAAGCCGCCCCCGACGCCGCCGACCTGGAGCGGATGCGCGAGTTCGTCCAGGCCGAACTCTCCCGTCAAAGCCTCCGCCGCCGCGCCCCGGTCGAGGAAGTGCGGGAGGAATAAGCCCCCCCGGCCAAGACAGGTTTAATCGTGATCGTGATCGTGATCGTGATCGTTATCGTGATCGTGATCGCAATCGAAACCGCGCCGCCGGCCCCTGAAAGGCCAAACTCGCCTGTGGGAATCCAACTCCTCCGCGTTCTCTTTCCACCGGCGAATTCTGTGGTAATCAAATCAGCACTTTATTGTGATCCGTATCCGTCATATTTTAACCACAGAGGACACAGAGGAATAGAGCCCGCTGAGAAAGCGTACGATCCGGAGTGGTTGAATTGAGATCGCCCAAAACCAATTGGTTGTGGCATCATCGAATCGCGATCGCCAAAGAGCAGGCGCAAGATGAAATTCATGGTCACGATCGATCGCGATGAGGACGGCGTGTGGATTGTCGAATGCCCGGCCGTTCCGGGATGCATCAGTCAGGGGAAAAAAAGAAGAAGCGCTCGACAACATCAAGGAGGCCGCCGCCCTGTGCCTCGAAGTGCAGGCCGAGCGCGGAGTGCCGCTGACCCTGGAGACCCTTCAGCTCGAGGTGGTCGCCTGATGCCTCCGTTGCCCTGCCTGAGTGGTGCCGTGGAGCCTGTACTTGAGGGACAAAATTATGAGTAAAATACAACCCCCAACAGGCCGACAGCTCATCGCGCTAAAGAACCAAGTGATACGAGGATTCAATGAGTCCAATTGGCGAGAACTCGGCGCCATCACCGAGATGCTTGGTGCAGTTGATCGTCATCCTCGACTGCTCCGCAGCATGAAGTTTGGTGATGACGACTACGAGGGCCTCGCACTTCAGATGTTGAAAGATATGATAGATGTCAGACCAGACAACTACTCCCTGATGCTCGACTATATTGGCCGCACATGCCCAGAAGGAGGAGAATACATCTCCAGTAGTGACGATGGCGCGCGACGTATCGTTTTTTCTCCGATGGTCTTCAGGGTGCCAGATGTGCAACCCGATATTAATTTGTTGTCTGTTATGATGTCTTTCGATCCCGCACTAAAACCAATATACCAGACAATAAAGTCCGCTGCGGAGATCATAGGATTCATGTGCCAACGGACCGACGATATATGGGAAGATTCGACCGTGATCCAGGATGTATTCTCGCTCATCTTTCGTTCCTATGTCGTTGTGTGCGACTTCTCTGGAAGGAACGCCAACGTGTTCTACGAGGCCGGAATCGCTCACACCCTTGGTAAATACGTCGTCCCCATTACCCAAAACGCGGATGACATCCCGTTCGACTTGCGTCACCACAGGTTTGTGCGATATCTAAATAATGGCGAGGGCCGCCAGCGCCTTGGCAAAGAATTAGAGGAACGTTTTCGATTTCTCGCCGAGAAGAAGGTGAAGACGAACTTGATATAATATAAGGATAAAAAGGAAATTGGGCTATTTAGTTGACTCAACCAACGTCAACATCTGGTGTAAAGATTGTGAATGGTTTTCTACCCTCTCGCCTCAACCACCTCATCGGGAGGCCGAAAAAAGGCTCCCGATCGGCTCCTGGCGAGGGAAAATCCGATAGGGAGGCTTTTCTGTCTCGAATTAATCTCGCGATCCTCCGGAGCACCCGCCAGGGGCCTTCGCAAAATACGGGAATACGAGCCACAACGTCTTGTATCAGGTTGAGTGGTCTAAATAGCCCAATAAAGGAAATTCGAAGACAGGCACCAGAAATCTATAAAATTCCGGATTTACGAAGCGTATTATCACCAAAGAGACGTATTCGGTTACCGGTTGGGCGAGGGCTTACAGGCTTTTGTGGTGTAGTCGATTATAGTATTATAGTTCTTCCCAAACGCTCTTCTCAATATGTGCCTGGCGGAGAATTCGTGTCAGCAGGTCCCGCCCAATGTCGGCCTGATGGGGATTGGGGATATGGATGGTGAGATCATTCCTGGTCATGAATTGATGCTTGCCACCGGCGAAAGGACCATCAAAATCACATTGTTTGAGGTAAATGATAAGATCTTTTCGTTTGATCGGGCCAAATGGGGGCATCAGGCGACTTCTTTGACCCGTAGTTCTATTCCATTGATGACCGGCAAGGAAAGGTTCTTGTGAACCCGGAGGAGCACCCATTCTTCGAGGACTTCGCGCAGTTCCTCGCGGCATCCTTCCAGCGTATCGGCGTTGGCGTAAACGCCGTTGCATTCGGGTATCTCACCATAGTAACTGCCGTTATCAGGCAGTATTTCATACCTGGCATGACTTAACGCGGCTTGAATATATTCCATCAACATTGAATTTTCTCCGTATACAGAACATCACAAGCCATCACTGGCATAACAAGTCGATCACTCGTTCTTCAGCACCGCCCCCTGGGCGGCGTTGGTGACCATTTTCTGGTAGCGGGCCAGCCAGCCGTAGTTCATGCGCGGGGCGGGGGCGCGCCAGGTCTTTTTGCGTTCGGCAAGTTCGGCGTCGCTCAGGCGGACCGACAGCTTTTTGCCGGGGATGTCGATCGCGATCACGTCGCCGTCGCGCAGGAGGCCGATCGCCCCGCCCTCGGCCGCCTCGGGGCTCACGTGGCCGATGCAGGCGCCCGCCGTGCCGCCGCTGAAGCGGCCGTCGGTCACCAGCGCCACCGATTTGCCCAGCCCCATGCCCTTGATGTAACTGGTCGGCGAGAGCATCTCCTGCATGCCGGGACCGCCGCGCGGGCCCTCGTTGCGGATCACGACCACCATGCCGGGCTTCACGCGTTGGGCCAGGATGCCCTCGCAGGCGTCCTCCTGGCTTTCGAAGATGATCGCCGGCCCTTCGTGGACCATCATCTCGGGGTCGACGCCGGCGGTTTTGACCACCGCCCCCTCGCGCGCCAGGTTGCCGTGCAAGATCGTCAATCCGCCCTCCTGCGAGAAAGCACTGTCAACCTCGCGGATGCAGTCGAACGGATCGAACGTCATCGTCTTCGCGACACATGGATTTTCGTCGACGTCGACCGTCGCCCGACCGCCGGCGCGCGACGGCGCAATCGGCCGCGGCGGGCGCCCGTGGGCCGCGAAGAGTTCCTCGCGCACCGCGTCCACATCCTTGCCCGTCGGCTTGGCGCCCTCGACGTAGAGCTCGACGGCCTCGCCGGTCACGCGGGGGCTGCGGGCGTCGAACTCGGCGATGTTCTCGCCCAGCGTCCGGCCGGTCACCGTCCGGCAATCGGTCGCCAGCAGGCCGGGCTTGCCGCGGGCGATCGAGCCCAGGATGGTGTGGATGCCGCCGGCGCGGTGGACGTCCTCGACGTGGTAGATGCGGCCCGACGGCGTGGCCGAGGGCGCCACCTTGGCGATGTTGGGCGTGGCCAGGCTGAGGCCGTTGATGCGGGTCATGTCATACTCGATGCCGGCCTCGCGGGCGATGGCCAGCACGTGCAGCAGCGTGTTGGTCGAGCCCCCCATGGCCATGTCGAGAATCATGGCGTTGTCGAAGGCGGCGGCCGTGGCGATGTCGCGCGGCTTGAGGTCTTCCCGCACCATGGCGACGATCCGCTCGGCGACGCGCCGGTAAAGGCGCATCCGCTCGGGGCTGGTGGCCAGCGCCGTGCCGTTGCCCGGCAGGGCCATCCCCAGCGCCTCGGCCAGGCAGTTCATCGAGTTGGCCGTGAACATGCCCGAGCAGGAGCCGCAGGTGGGGCAGGCCGATTGTTCGACGTCGAGGAAATCCTCGTCGCTGATGGCTTGTGATGTTCTGTAT
>JAMCWS010000199.1 GCA_023480605.1 bacterium | reverse complement strand
CTTGTATTGCAGCACGCCGGCGTGGCCGCGGATGCCCAGCCGCGCCCGCTTTTCGATGGCCCACGCCGAGTAAACCGTCGGATTCAGCCCGCCGCCGCCCAGATGCCGGTTGGTCGTCGGCGAGCTTTCGATCGGGATGGTCCGGATGAAGACCGCGTCGCCGCCCTCGCGCGCAAACACCGGGCACGGGGCGCCCATGCGATAGGACGGATTTCGCAGCCACTCGGGCAACAGGGCCGTCAATCCGCAGTCGCAGGGGATGTAACGGGTTGGGTCGTTGGCCAGCCAGAAATCCAGCGCCACGCAGCCTTGCCGGCCGTAATAATAATTGTTCACGAGTTGCGTTCCCCGGTGAACGATGTGCCAGATGGCTCCCCCCGACACCCGATCGAACCGGATTTCCACCGCTCCCTTCCGAACGTTCATGAGGCGGGTTTGATCCATGCCGTAACGTTCGTAACAATAGCCGAGGGTTTCGACGGGTTCGCAATCCGGCGGCACGGCTTCGTTGGCGTTGAGCGTGAGGTAGCCGCCGCCGGCATCCCTGTATGATTTCAGGGGAACGCGATTTTCGGCCTCGTCGAAGGTATAGCCCAGCGTTTCCACCCGCTTCCACGGCGCGGAGAGGGAATGGCCGTCGCGCCAGGCGCCGTTTCGCTCGTTCCGATAGCGATGGAGCGGCGTGGTGCCGGCGACCGAATTCTTCGCCAGGTAGCCCGTCTGACTGACAACCGTCCCGGTGGTTTTGGCGTCCGTTGCCGACGTGAATCCGCCGCCGGAAAGATGAACGCGGTAGAGGGGCTGGAGGACGATGGGGCTCCCTGGCGGGGCGGCCAACGCCAGTGTCGTCAGCAGGCATCCGACCGCGATGACCGCTCCGGCTCGCTGTTGGCGTGGGGTCATGAGTCTTCACCCTTGAGGCGCGCTGATCGTGCCCGGTTAGTGAGGGCATTTATCGACAGGATTACAGGATTGACGAGATGACTCAGTCAGATTGCGAAGCGTTTTGCCGGTCCGCTCGGTTCCGTCCCATCTTGTCGATCCCGTAATCCTGTCAAAAAGTTCTCGACCGGATTCGCCATCCGCCGGCCGGGCCACCTCCCGCTCAGCGCAACGGCCGGCGGGTCCGCCGCACCGGGGCCGTCGGGCTGGTTGGCAGATCGGGCAGCGCGGCGTAGTCCTCCCAGACGGGGTAGGACTCGAGGATTTCGCCGTAAACCTCCGGCCGGCGCTGGTGGAAGGTGCGCGAGTTCTTGCGCCAGTCGCGCAGGTGGCGCAGGTCCAGGTCGGCGACGATGTAATCTTCCTTGGCCTCGGGGCAGATTTTGAGGATGCGGTTGGGGTAATCGGCGATCATCGTTCCCGAGCCGCGCGCCTGGTTGGTGCAGACCATGCTCACGTAGTCCTGGAACATGGCGCTTTTGACGATGTAATCCTCGATCGAGCCGCCCCGGCCGTTGATCCAGACGAGGATTTCCGCCCCCTTGAGCGACAGGATGCGGAACGGCTCGGGGAAGTAACCGTCGTAGCAGGTCAGGATGCCGATGCGGCCGAAATCGAGATCGAAGACGGGAAACTCGTCGCCCTTCTGCATCAGCCACTCGCCCTCTTTGCCCGAGGGCGGCCAGAAGTAGGGGGAGCGGCCGATGGCGGGGTGCATCTTGGCGTAGCGGCCGATAATGGCGCCGTCGCGGCCGAACAGCAGGGCGTGGTTGCGGTAATTGCCGGCGTCGTCGACCACCTCGAAGCAGCCGACGATGACGTAGATGCGATGGGCGCGCGCGGCGGCCGCGACCTTGTCGGTGATGGGACCGGGGATGCGGATCTTGCCCAGGTGATACTCGGGGAAGACCACCAGTTGGGCCTTGTCGGCGGCGGCGCGGTCGATATAGCGCGCCACGACGTCGGCCGGATCGGCGTCGCGCGCCGGGGGCGGCAACTGCACGGCCGCCACGCGCACCGACGTCCAGGCCAGTTGCTCGGGCGTGAGCGGCTCGGCGCCCAGCGTGGCGGCCAGCCACAACAGGCTCATCGCCAACAGATAAAATCGTTTCATCGGATCGCTCCTCGGAATCATATGTCAATTCACACAATCTAAACCAGTCAAACGCCCTCCGGCGGCAATTATTACTCCATTGCATGGTCAGGAAGCTCCCGCCTTTGCACCCCGGCCGTGGCGGCGTTCTTGAAACCCCTTGGTTTTCGCGGGCCGGTCCCATAAACTGATGAATAACGCCGATGCAGGGCGGAGAACCCTGAGACGATTTCGCGCGGGGAGTGGCCAAGGGCGATGCGATATTTCCTTTTACTGATCGTGGGCGCCGCCGCGGGTCTTTTGCTTGGGATTGCCAGGGAACCGGCGCGCGCGGCCGGCGCTTCTCAAATGAGCGCCTCAAACGCCGCGACCACGGCGACGCAAACCGGCATGACGCTCCCGGGCGGCCCCGCGGGTGAGAAATGGGAAATCCTCGGGCCGCTGGTCGTCGAGAAACTCGCCAATGGCATGACTTTTCTGATCTATCCCAATCAACGGGCGCCGATCTTCTCGGGCGTCATCCGCTTCGACGTCGGCGGCAAGAACGAACACACCGGCACCACGGGCATCGCCCATATGTTCGAGCACATGGCCTTCAAGGGCACCAGGACGATCGGCACGCGCGACTGGCCCGCCGAAAAGATCGCCCTGGCAAAAGTCGAAGACGCGGCCTACGCCTTCGACGGCGCACGCGAGCGTCTGCTGCGCGAGCGGGCCGACGCCGAGGTCACCGAGCAGACCCTCGGTCCGCTGCGCCGCGCCTTCGCCCAGGCCCAGGCCGCCGCCGAGCAATACGTAGTCAAGGACGAGTTCGACCAGATCTACAGCCGCGAGGGCGCCACCGACATGAACGCGATGACCTCGCAGGACGCGACGACTTATTTCGTCAGTCTGCCGGCCAATCGCCTCGAGTTATGGGCGAAAATGGAATCCGAGCGCCTGACCGACCCGGTCATGCGCGAGTTCTACAGCGAACGCGACGTTGTCATGGAAGAGCGCCGCATGCGCAACGACAACAATCCTTTCGGCCGCCTCTGGGAATTGCTCATGGCCACGGCTTACACCGCCAGTCCCTACGGCTACCCGACCATCGGCTTCGAGAGCGACATCCGCAACCTCAAGGCCACCGAGGCCTACGAGTTCTTCCGGGAGAACTACACGCCCGACCGCGGCATCGGCGTGCTGGTGGGCGACATCGACGTGCCGGCCGCGCGCCGCCTGCTGCGCGAGACGTTCGGCACACTGCCCGCGCGCCCTGATGGCCGCGAGGACCGTCATATCATCGCCGAGCCGCCCCAGGAAGGCGAGCGCCGTGTGCTGTTGCGCCTGTCGGCCACGCCCACCTTGCTGCTAGCCTGGCACAAGCCCGCCGCGCCCGACCCGGCCGACGCCCGTGCCGAAGTGCTTGCCCAGGTTCTGACGGGCGGCCGCAGCGCGCGCTGGTTCGAGAAATTCGTCAAGAAGGAGCGCCTGGCTTCGGACGTCTCGGCCTTCACCGCGCCCGGCGATCTGCTCGACAACATGTTCGCCGTTTACGCCACCCCCCAGGATGGTGTGCCGCTGGATCGCCTGGAAAAAGCCTTGCGCGCCGAAGTCGACCGGCTGCGCAGCCAACCGGTCGGCGCTGAAGAGCTCGAACGCGCGCGCAAGAATTTGCGCGCCGACACAATCCGGGCGCTTGAGAGCAACCTGGGCTTTGCCCAGCGTCTGGCCGAGGCGACCCTCATCGGCCGCGATTCCTATTATCTGGAAAAGCGTCTGCGCCAACTTCAGGCCGTGACGGCCGACGAGATCGAAGACTTCGCGCGCCGCTACCTGGTCGACGACAACCTGACCGTGGCGGCCATGGAGCCGCCGGCGCCGGCCGCGCCCGCGCCCGCCCCGAAGCCGGCCGATGGCGCGACGACCGCCGCCCCTGCCACGGGGGGGACGAATGAGTAACTCATAGTCGGGGACGTGCCCGTGCTCGTGTTCGAGCGAATCGGGGCCTGTTGGCATTTCGCGAAGGATCGAGGACTATTCCCCCATGCCGCGCTTTATCGGCGAAGCCGACCCGAATCCCGACGAAGTTCCGGCAACCGGCGTGTTGCTGGCCAACACCGGTTCTCCCGCCGCGCCGACGCCTTGGGCGGTGCGCCGCTATCTCGCCCGGTTCCTGGCGGATCCGCGGGTGGTCGAAGCGCCCCGAATCCCTTGGTGGCTTCTCCTGCACGGCGTCATCCTGAATGTGCGGCCGTTCCGATCGGCGCGCCTTTACGGCGAAGTCTGGACTCCCGAGGGCGCGCCGCTGCTGGCCGTCGCCCGGCGCCAGGCCAAAGCCCTGACCGAACGGCTGAGCCAGAGCGCCCAGATCCTGGTGGGCGGCCCGATCGAAGTGGCGCTGGGGATGGCTTACGGCACCCCGTCAATCGGCGGCGCGCTCGAAGACCTGCGCCGGCGCCGTTGCCGCCGGATCCTCGTCCTGCCGCTCTTCCCGCAATACAGCGGCGTGACGGCCGGCTCGGTCTTCGACGCCGTCGCGGCGGCGCTCACGCGCTGGCGGCGGGTTCCCGAGTTGCGTTTCATCGCTGACTACCACGACGATCCGGGCTACATCCGCGCCGTGGCGGCCGGCATCCGCCGTTTCTGGCGCCAGGAGGGCGAACCCGATCGCCTGCTTATCT
>JAMCWS010000196.1 GCA_023480605.1 bacterium | reverse complement strand
CCTTGAAGTCCTTGAGGCGCAATTCCTTCGAGGGGGGCGGATATTTGGCCATCACGGCCTCGTCAGCCGCCCGGTCGCGCCGGAAACCGCCGGGCCAGCGCTCCTCGAAGGTGCGGAAGTGGGGCGCCATGGCCACCGCCCCGTTGGGGAAGCGGCAGGCCAGCACCTCGGTCGTCCGCGAGACGTGCTCGGTGTTGTCGTTGGCGCCCGGGAACTTGCCGCTGGGCGGATAGGCCCCCAGGGCGTCGAGGATTTCAAACCACTGGCGCGTCTCGTAGCCGAGGCTCTGCGACTGGTCGTCGCGCGGGCGGAAGCCCAGGAAGACGGCCGTTCCGGCCCCGGCCGCCCGTTGCGTGGCGACGACGTTGTCTTGGATCCGGCCGGCGACTGTCGTCCCTTCGCGCGGGGTAACGGGGTAGACGTGATCGACGAGGTAGTCGGTCAGAATAACCTCGGATTTGACTTTGGCCAGCGGCCCCTCGAACCGGACCATCCGACCCGGGGCGCGCTCGCCTTCGTCCGCGCCGGGCTTGTAGTCAACGCCGAACAGGCCCTGCCAGACCTCCAGCGCGGGCTTGCCTTCATACGTCAGGACGGGGGGCGGTCCGGCCCAGATGAGGCGGCCGCCGCCCTCGGCGAACTGCTTCATCATATCGAGCAGCGCCTGTTTGGGGAAGGGCTCGAAGGTGGTCACCAGGGTCGTGAAGCGCCGCCCCGCCATTACGATGGCGTCCTTGTCGACCTTGCCCAGTTCGAGGAGCTTCTCGGCGGTAATCATGTTGGCGTAGCCATACTGGGTCATCCAACTGCCGAAGCGTTCGTCGACCGACACCAGGTCGAGCGGATAAAGCATCAACACGCTGACGTCGCGATGCTCCTTGTTTTCGACGATGGCGAAGCCCTCGGAGGCGCGGTCGCCGAAGGCGTCGGCGAGCGCGCTGCGGCGGCTGAGCACGTCGTAAGGCGCGCCCCAGGCGGCCGCGTAGGCATTGGGATATTCGTTGATGATGCCGGTCGAGGCGGCCAGGGCCAGGGCGTAGTAATCGCGGTCGATCCAACCGCCTTCGGCCGTGTCGTTGCCGCCGCCGGTCAGGTAATCGCCCCATTTGAAGTAGTCATGGCAGGCGGAGGCGGCCTGTTGCACGGTGTTCGACCAGATGAAGGTCGAGGTATAGTCGTAGGAATTGCCCCGGCCGGCGCGGAAAACGTCGCAGGTGGGGCTTTCGGCCCATGTGGCGTGGGCGGTGGACTCCATTTTCCAGCCGTAAATCGATTCGGCGTGGCGTTTGGCCCTGGCGCACAGGTCGACGACGCCGTCCTGGAGGAGGTGGAAGTAACGGGTGCGGAAAAGAGCCGTCTCGCGGATGGCCTCGGGCGTGTCCCCGAAAACTTCCATCACTTCTTCCTTGGCGTCGACCGAATTGGAGGCGTCTTCCTGCCCGTGCAGGAAGTAGATCATGTATTTGGCGAAATCCTGATACTGGGCGCCCCAGCGACGGGCGTATTCGCGCGCCAGGCCATCGCTCACATAACGCAGCGCGAATTCGCCGTTGTCGTGATGGCCGTGGTAACTCCAGTCCTGCTGGATGTGCATTTCGTCCGAATAGAAACCGGTCAACTTGACGCCGGCGGCCTTGTATTTGTCGATCATGCCCGTCAGGAACGGATAAGCCTTGTCGCTGAAGTAATCCATTTCGGGCGTGTTGTACTGCTGGACGACGCAGACGCGGTCGAGTCCGTCGGCGCCGGCGCCCTGCGGCTGGCCCGTTCCATAAACTCGCACCTGCCGGGCATAATAATGGCCGCCCTCGGGCGAGGGATCAGATAGGATTTCCATCTTGGCCAGCGGCGTGATCTCGACAATGTCCTTGGGGTCGACCACCCGGTAGGGCGTGTTGCGGATCGGAGTTTCCTTGAAGGCGAAGACGCGCACGCCGGCGTCTTCGACGGCGAAGACGCCCTTGTTGTTTTCCCAGCGGCGCTGCTGCCAGAGCTGGACGCTGAAGGCGCCGGTCTTGGGGTCGCGCACGCCCTTGCGATAGTGGAGCCAGCGGCCCGATTCGCCGGTCTGTTTGCGGTAACCGGGGCCGATCTCCAGGGGATTGAGCAGGCTCAACTCCAAGCCCAGGCCGTAGCCCTGAGCGAACTTGTTCACCTTGGCCATGATAGCGATGTATTCGTCCATGTCGGGAGTCAGGGCGCGCGGCACCGTCTGGCCCGGCCGGTATTGGGCGAAGAACTGGTCGAACAAAATCACCAGCGTGCGCACGCCGCCCCTCTGGGCGCTCTCGCAAGTGGTGCGCAGCGTGCGCTCGGGATTTTCAGGGTCAAAGGGCTTGTCGGGGTAGGCAAGGGCCTTGAGCTGATCGTCGCTGGTCAGCAGGATGCTGGTGCGCCCGATGCGCAGGCCCCAGACGTTGGGGTAAGCGACCAGATCGCCCTTGTAGACGTCTTCGGGCACGGGCGCGGACGCGCGGCCTTCAGCCGTTTTGGCCGGCGCGGCCGTTTCCTGGGCGGGCACTTCCGTCTGGCCCGCCAACAAACAGAGCGCCAGCAGGCAGCCGGCGGCCCATCCCCCCGTCGCGTGTTTCGTTGACCGGTTCATGGTTCCTCCACCCATCGATGGATTTTCAAAAGTCAGGAGCGTTGGGCGAACTTATGGCAAAATTGAATCCAACCATACAATAGACGTGATTCGTTCGCCAAATCCTTTCTCGGTAGAACGCCCGGCGCAGCGGGGTATTACAAATATCATTGATAAAAACGTCCGCCGGCTTATGTTCGTTGGCAGCGGCCGCCCGTCCGCCGGCGCGGTCGCGTTCAGCCCGACGCCAGGAGAGAATCATGGCACAGCCGCAAGACCGCTTGGTCGTCCAGCACGCTCAGTTGGCCCTCGATTACGTCAAGACCGACAAGGGGTGGTGGCAATACAGCCTGAACACCCAACCGGCCGCCGCCCTCACGGAACGGGTCGCCGGCCTGCCCTTCCCCAATTTCCAGGCGGCCGTCGCCGGGCGCCCTTACGGCTCGCACGCCGCCATGGTCTCGGGCATGAGCGCCCTGCCGCAGGAAATGGCGATGGAGCGTTGCGAACGCGAGGGCGACCGCCTGACCCTGCGTTACAAGCACGCCGCCCTGGGGCTGGCCGTCGAGGTCGATTTGTGGCTCGTCCCCGGCGCCTCCGTCATCCGCTCGACGACGACGGCCATCAACGAGAGCGACCGGCCGATCGTCCTCACCCACCTCTCGTCGTTGTTCATGCAGGGGATCGCCACCGACGGCCTGCTGGCGTGGCACGACCCGCGCAAGATACGAGTTCATTACGCCACGACCACCTGGGAGGGCGAGAGCCAGTGGAAGCAGAGCGACCTGGAAGGGCTGGGCCTCTACGAATGTTCGGTCCATCCTGAGTCGACGGCTTTCCACCTTACGTCGGTCGGCAGCCTATCGACCGCCCGCTTCCTGCCGATGATGGTGATCGAGGACCGCGAAACCGGCAAGGCCTGGTTTTTCCAGATCGAGACCTCTTCGAACTGGCACCTGGAGATCAGCCACCGCGGCTCGTGGAACGACGAGAAAGGATCGCTCTATATCCACGCCGACGCCGCCGACGAACGCCACCTGGGCTGGGTCCACCGCCTGGAGCCGGGCGAGCACTTCGCCAGCGCGCCCGCGGCGGTGGGGTGCTGCTCCGGGGGATTCGCCGAGGCGGTGCGCGAGTTGACCCTCTACCGCCGCGTCGCCGTCAAACCGCCCAAGGCGTGGGAGGGCGACCACTGCCCGCTCATCTTCAACGATTACATGAACGCCCTTTGGGGCCAGCCCGACCGCGAAAAGCTCGTGCCCCTCATCGACGCCGCCGCGCGCGCCGGGGCCGAGGCCTTCTGCATCGACGCCGGTTGGTTCGGCAAGTCGGGCGTGAGTTGGGGCAGCGGCCTGGGCGTCTGGGAGCCCAGTCCCGACCGCTTCGGCGAGGGAGGTCTGAAAGGCATCCTCGACACCATCAAGTCCAAGGGTATGATCCCCGGCCTGTGGCTCGAGATGGAAGTCTGCGGCGAGGACACCGAACTGGCCCGCACCCGCCCCGACGACTGGTTCCTCATGCGCCACGGGCGGCGCGTGGGCGGCGGGCCGCGCCTGTTTTTCAACTTCGCCAATCCCGAGGTGCGCGCCTACATGCACGGCCGGATTGACGCCCTTGTCGGCCTGGGCGCCGGCTATTTCAAGAACGATTACAATGACTGCGTCGGCCTGGGCGCCGAGAACCTGGGCACGACGGCCGCCGACGGCCTGCTGGCCCATGCCCGCGCCTTTTATACGTTCATCGACGAGGTCCGCGCCCGCCACCCGCGCCTCATCATCGAGAACTGCGGCGGCGGAGCCATGCGCCAGGACAACGGCATCCTCGCCCACTTCCATCTGCAAAGCTCTAGCGACCAGGAGCTTTATCACCTCTATCCGCCGATCATCCTGGGGTCGCTGGCGGCCGTTCTGCCCGAGCAACTCGGCGTATGGGTTTATCCCCTGCCGCTCCTGTTCCCCAACCTGAAAAATCCGGCCATCCTCAAGACGCCCGAATACCAGGCTTCGATGGCCGATGGCGAGGAGACGATTTTTAACGTCGTCAACGGTCTGTGCGGCAACTTCTACCTCTCGGGGCGGCTGGACGCGGCCGACGCGGCCAACATGGCCCTCATCCAGGAGGGGAC
>JAMCWS010000286.1 GCA_023480605.1 bacterium | reverse complement strand
GGGCAACCGAAAGGATAAACCCCCGGCCTGGAACAATGGGCCGTCTTGGGTGACAAGTCTTAACGGTATTTCGCGTTCGAGAATTACGTACCATGCGACCTCTGGCCATCCACACATGGCTGCAAGTGTCCAAGTGTCTCCGGCGCTTCTGCGGCTCCGTCCTCGCCGCCGCCTGCCTGGTGACGGGAACCCGAATCCCGGCCGAAACGGCCTCTCGGCCGCCAGCGGCCGCCAAGGCCCCGGCGGGCGCCGATCGGCCCACCAGCACGGCGGCGCCACGCCTTAACGCACAGTCGATCATCCAGGCCACATTCGAAAACAACGCCGACGTAACCGCGGCCCGCCATCAACTCGAGGAAAAGGAATATGCCTTCAAGGAATTCGAACGCAACCTGAGCCAGTTCACCCCGCTCATGGCGCGCACCTCGGCCGGGCGCGAGCTGCGCCACGACCTGAGCCTGCCCGGCCACTCCCATCGCCTCACGCAGCACGACTACCAGGCGCAGATGGGAATGCAAAAGGAATTTTTCGACGGCTCGTCGATCTTTCTGGGGATCGGCCACCGGGGACTCGACGGCGACGTCGGCAACGGCGCGAGCAACTATGTCCTGACCGATCTAAGGTTTCCCTTGTTCAGTTCCAACACCACGCTGACCCGCATCACGCAACGAACCTACCAGGAAAACGAGATGTATGACGCGCGACTCGAATATGTCGACGCCATCCGCCAGGCCATCAACGAGGCCCAGTGCACTTATTACTGGCTGCTCGCCGACCTGGCGATCGTCGAGGATATAAAACAAAGCATCGCCGCCTATAAGGAACTGCTCGGCACGCCAAACGTCGCGCGGAACGAAGCCGAAAAACGCCAGATCGAGGACCAGCTCAAATCGCTTCAATCCGACCTGATCAGGTACGACGGCTATGTTGCCTGGCAACTGGTCTCGCTGCAATCCGACATCGGTTTCGAATCCCTGCCGCTGGAACGGATCGACCGGATCGACCTGGCCCGGATCGACGAGCACGCTCATGCGTATCTGAACGCTTCGATCGAGTCGCTGGCCGAAGAGGCCGATCTCAATGACATCGAGATCCAGGTTTTACAGAATGCCATGACCAATGCCGTCGAGAAGAAGCGCCTTGCCCAGAAGGGGAAGTGGGATACCTTCCTCGATCTCCACGGTCAAGCGGACGTCGGGGGGCGCGAGGACATGGAGGCCGTCGATGGCTACCGCGTCAGCGTGGGTCTGAGCGTCAAGCTCATCGACTCCAATCTGCGCAGCCTGACCATCAAGAAAAGCGAGGCGGAGATCGAGAAATACCGCGCTCGGATCAGCGGACGGAAGCTCGAAACCCACCTCGAGATCGACCGCGCATGGGCCGACGCTCGCAGCCATTACAACCAGTTCGTCAGCATTCAGGAAAACCTGGCGACGCGCCGTGCCGTCTTCGATCAGAAGCGTCAGGCTTACCTGGACGGCACCGATACGATCGACAACGTGATCCTGGCCCGTAAAAATCTGCTCGAATCCCAGAACGACCTGATGGAGATCCTCGGCAATTTCCACAGGATCATTTCCGACCTCGACACATCCTGTGGGTATTTCTACAAGAAACTCGGCATCTCGATCGAACCCGCCCGAATGACCACCGAATGAATTCGGGCCGATCGAGGCCGTGCGAAGCGGCGTGAAGCGGCGCGAGGCGGCCGGTCGCGGCGCCGGCTCAGCCGACTTTCTGCGCGGTCCGATCATCTTCGGTAGCGGTATCGCCATCTTCGCCCGGGATTCCGTCGAGGCGGTCCCAGGCGCTGCGGGCCGAGACGAACTGCTGCTCGTAGAGTCGGCGATAAACGCGGCCGCTCCGCAGCAGATCGTCGTGCCGGCCCTCCTCCACGATCCGGCCGTTCTGCATCACGAGGATCATGTCGGCGTTGGTGACCGTCGAGAGGCGGTGGGCGATGATGAAAGTCGTGCGCCCGAGCATCAGCCGCCCCAGCGCTTCCTGAATCAGGCGTTCGGATTCGGAATCCAGCGCCGAGGTCGGCTCGTCGAGGATCAGGATCCGCGGATTCTTGAGAAACGCCCGCGCGATCGTGAGGCGCTGCTTCTGGCCGCCCGATAATGAATTGCCGCGCTCGCCGACCTCGGTCTCCAGCCCGCCGGGCAGTTCTTCGATGAATCCCAGGGCATTGGCCGATTCGCAGGCGCGCCGCACCTCCTCGGGCCGTGCGTGGGGATTGCCATACAGGATGTTGTCGCGGATCGTGCCGCTGAACAGAATGGGGTCCTGCAGCACCATGCCGATGTGGCGGCGCAGCGACTTGACGCCGATGTCGCGCACGTCGTGGTCGTCGATGCGCACGGCCCCGCGCGCCGGATCGTAGAAGCGCGGGATGAGGCTGACCAGCGTGCTTTTGCCCGAGCCGCTCGGGCCGACGAGGGCCACGCGCTGGCCGGGCCGGGCGGCGAAGTCGATGTCGCGCAGGACGGGCACTCCCTCGTCGTAGGCGAAGCAGACGCGTTCGAAGCGGACCTCCCCCCGGATGTCTTCGAGCTCCAGTGCCCCCGGCCGGTCGGCGATGTCGGGCTTTTCGTCCATGATTTCGAAGATCCGGTCCAGGGCCGCCATCGAGTTGGCGAAGATGATGTTGAGTTCCGAAAAACGCTGCAACGGCAGGTAGAGCGGCCCCAGATACATGCCGACGGCCACCAGGTCGCCCACTCGCAGATGGCCCTGGATCACCTGGTATCCGCCGTAAAGATAAACCAGCATCGGCGCCAGGGCCGTCAGTACGCCGGTGACGGTCACGTTGGTGCTCTGGTAAAAAATACGCCGCATGACGGTCGAGAACAGGTGATCCGAGTCCTGCTTGAACCGTTTGCTTTCGCGTTTTTCCTGGTTGAAGGCATGCACGACGGCACTGCCTGAAATCTTTTCGTTGACGTTGCCCGATATCTCGGCGATCTCCTTCTGCACCTGGTAGCTCATCGACTTGATTTCGTGGCCCAGCTTGCGGAAGAAGTAAAGGTAGATGGGGAAGGTCGCCAGGGCGACGAGGGTCGTGCGCACGTCGATGCGCAACAGGAAGTAGATGACGACGAAGAGGGCCGCGCCGTCCATCCAGATGTTGGTCAGCGCGCTGCCCACCAGGTTCTGGGCCAGTTCGACGTCGCTGATCAGGCGCGATACGATGCCGCCGGACTTGTTGCGCTTGAAGAACGAAGCCGACATGCGCAGGATCCGATAATAGAGTTCGCAGCGCAGGTCGAAGACCGACTGGTGGCCCGCCTTGGCCGTGAAATAGTGGCGCATGTAGGTCCACGGCGCGTAAATGACGACGTAGATGCCGATCATCCCGAAGACGTAATAATAGAGCTCGTGCAGCTTCTGCGCGGCCGTCATCGTCTTGCTCAGAAAGACGCCGTCGATCAGGTGGCGGATGATCTGCGGCATCAGCAGGGGCACGCTGAACTTGACAATCCCCCCGATCACCCCGAGCACGATATATTTCGTATAGGGCCGGACGTACCCCAAAAACCGGATGAAATTGCTGTATTTCTTTTCTTGCATGACGGCGGACGGCGTCACTCCCGCGAATCCGACCGAAAGACCAATAATGGTATCTTTGTCGGCTTTCGGCGAAATAATTGGCTATTCTATCACTTCGCCGGCGTCATGCAATACTTCGGTGAGGCTCCGATTGATACGGATTTGCGGCTCCACTCCGAAGGAGCGGCCGATGGGCCGCCACGAACCTTACTCTAGAAGACAAAACTCTATCTACCGGGGTATGGAACCTTCAGTCGTATAGATGCCAATCGGTTCGAACCGACGATCCATTCCTGGGATCGGAGCGGATCGTCAACGGTTTGTCGCTATCGTCGAACAGGGCGGGATCCCACGAACTGACGGCCCGAATCCGGTAATCGTTGTGCGCCGGAACGAACGGCACCATCATTTTCATGACGTGACTGCCGTCGGGATCCCAGTCCGACCCCAAATCCTTGACCATATTCTGGCCGCGCCACAATTCCAGTCGAACGCTCGTGCCGCCGATCAGGGGATTGGATTCCCACGTGATATATTGGGTGGTTCCCACGATCCATTCTTCGCCGCCATTGGGCGATCGTAGACAGATCGGTTTTCCGGTGATCGTGAATGTCTGGTCGCTTGCGGCCTCGCAACCGCGATCCGAAGTGCTGACGGCCCTCACCTTGTAGTCGGCGCCCGCGGGAAGGAGCGGTAAATAAACCTGAGCGGCATGATCGCGAGGCGCCACGTCGGGCAGCGCGTCCGTTCCCAGGTCCGCCACACGCCCGCCGGCGTTCCACAGTTCGAGTCGCACCTGGGACACGGCCAGGCTATTGGATTTCCACCGAATGCTCTGGAGGGCGCCGCCGGCCCATATTTCACCCCCGTTCGGCGAAATCAACTCGAGCGGTCGATCGACTGGGGTCCAGGCATACAGAATATCGCGATGGTCGCTCATTTTGCCGTCAGGATTTTGCGAAGACCATGCCACCAACCAGCGGCCGGAGTCGCCGCTCACGAGCGACACAAAAAGCTGAATCCATGCCACCGGCACGTCGCGCAATGGAGGAGTATAAAGCGGGTTCGGATGGGCGCACGACATGAATAGGGGTTGTGAAGAAAATGTTCGCTTTTGGCCACCAATTGTATAGTATTATATACTATACAGATTGGAGGT
>JAMCWS010000422.1 GCA_023480605.1 bacterium | reverse complement strand
GCTGTGCTCCTTCGTCGGTTAGTTTCTTGGTCGATACCAACCAACACGAGCGGCATGGCGATGGTCAATCGCGAATTACAGAAAATAAGCTACACTATCAACGGGGATAGGGGGATGATCAAGGAAATTGGGGTGATGGGCATTCCCTTATCTCCATATCTCCCTTATATCCCCTCATCCCCGTTCTCTGCCCGATCAGTAATCGTATTCCATGACGGGACCAATTCTTTGCGAGGAAACAAGATTCTAACGGATAGTAGTACAGTGGATACGGAGAAGTCGAAATATGTCAGCACCATTCGGCGAAGACATCGTTCCGAATCGACGTCACCCGGGCACTGACCGATGTGGACTCCCGTCCGATTGTTATCTTGTTAGAAATCAATCCTCTGTGTCCTCTGGATCTCTGTGGTTGATAAACCATGATCCGAATGTGAAAGAGTAGGGTGGCCCGTTATTTACACGTGGATATTGCCTTCATGCCATCGCCCATTTCGCGGGATGGATCCGGAATCGCCGCGGCCGCGGATTGTTTTTGCCCTCTGCGCCCGGTATCAGCTAGCATGGAGGCGTATGCCGATCCTTGATGGATCGCACCGCGAATAAGGTGGGGCCGAATGATGGATCAGCGGGTCGTATCCAGCGGCATCCCGGCGCTTGACGAGGTGCTCCAGGGTTTGCGCCTGGGTGACAACGTCGTCTTTCAGGTCGACGACCTGGCCGACTACGTGTTCTTCGCGCAGCCGTTCCTCGAACAGGCGCTCCATGAGGGGCGCGTCTTCGTCTACGTTCGCTTTGCGCCTCACGCGCCGATCCTGGAGCCGCGGCCGGGCCTGACGATCGTCGAACTGGATCCCAGCCCGGGCTTCGACGTCTTTAGCGGCCAGGTGCACCGCGTCGTCGAGCAATATGGGCGCGAAGTGTTCTACCTGTTCGACAACCTTTCGGCGCTGGTGGCCGAGTGGGCCACCGACGAACTGCTCGCCAACTTTTTTCAACTGACCTGCCCCTATCTGTTCGAACTGGATACGGTCACCTACTTCGCGCTGACGCGCGGCCGGCACGCCCACGGCGCGGTGGCCCGCATCCGCGACACGACCCAGGTGTTGATCGACGTCTTCCACGCCGACGGCCACCCTTACATCCATCCCCTTAAAGTCTGGGATCGCTACTCCTCGCGAATGTTTCTGCCGCATATGGCCGTGGGCGAATCGTGGGAGCCGGTCTTTCACAGCGGGGTGGCGGCCAGCGTCGCGGCGACGGGTCGGAAAAATCCGCTGCGCCCCGTCTCGCACCTGATCGCGCCCTGGGTCAGCGTCTACCAACGCCTCGAGCAATACCGCGCCGCCGGTTACGACGGCCTGGAGGCCACGCCCGACATCGTCGCCCTCAAGCAGGAACTCTCGGGGATGATGCTCGGTCACCAACCCGAGTTCAGCCGCCTGGCCGACAAGTATTTCACCCTGGACAACCTGTTCAGCATCCGCGACCGCGTGATCGGCTCGGGCCGGATCGGCGGCAAGGCGGCCGGCATGCTGGTCGCCCGTGCCATCCTCGAACGGGAGAAGGACGAGTTCGATTTCGCGAGCGTGATGGAAAACCACGACTCCTTTTACATCGGTTCGGATGTTTTCTTCACCTTCCTGGTCAATAACGACCTGTTTCGCCTGCGCCTCCAGCGGGCGCGCGACTCCCAGTATTCGCTCGAGGAATTCGCCGCCATCGAGGAGCGTTTCCTCCAGGGGCGTTTCCCGCGCGAAATCATGGAGCAGTTCCGCGACATGCTCGATTACTTCGGCCAGGCGCCCATCATCATTCGCTCGAGCAGCCTGCTCGAAGACAGCTTCGGCAATGCCTTCGCCGGCAAGTATCGCAGCGAGTTCTGCGCCAATCAGGGCAGTTTGGAGCAGCGCCTGGAGTGCTTCCTGCGCGCCGTCAAACTCGTTTACGCCAGCGCGCTCAATCCCGATGCGCTCTCCTACCGCCGCAAGCGCGGCCTGGGCGACAGCGACGAGCAGATGGCCATCCTCGTCCAGCGGGTCTCCGGCATGGCCTATCGACATTATTTTTTTCCCCCGCTGGCCGGCGTCGCCTTCTCGCGCAACCTCTACACGTGGACCGACCGCATCGACCCCCGCCAGGGCATCATCCGCCTGGTGTTCGGCCTGGGCACCCGGGCCGTCAACCGCGTGGGCGGCGATTACCCGCGCATGATCGCTGTCAGCCACCCGCAACTGCGTCCCGAGGTGGGGGTGCGCATCGCCAAGTATTCGCAGCGCGAGGTCGACCTGCTCGATCTTAAAACAAACGAAATGACCACCCTGCCTTTGACGCGGGTGCTCGACAACCGCGATTACGCCAATCTGTATCTCTACGCCTCGATCATGTCCGACGGCTTCCTGATGGATCCCTTCAGCGAACGGATGGAAGGGCTTGGGTCGCGCCTCGTGTTGACGTTCAACAACCTGATTCAACGCACCGATTTCGTGTCCATCATCGGCCGGATGCTGGCGGTGCTCGAGCGGGCTTACGGCCATCCGATCGATACCGAATTCACGGCCACGGTCGACGCCCAGGATCGCGTGCGGATCAATCTGCTTCAGTGCCGACCGCTGTGGGTGCCGACCGGTCCGGACGGGGCCGCCGCGGCCGGCTCCATCGAACTGCCGGCGGACATCCCCCGCGAGCGGGTGCTTTTCCGCGCCACCCGCACGATCAGCGCCGGAGTGGTTCGCGGCATCCGCCATATTCTTTACATCGATCCGCGCTGGTACGGCGCCGCCGACCTCGAGGCCAAAAAAACACTCGGCCGCGTCGTCGGCCGCATCAACAACCACCCCCGGATCGGCGAGGGCAAGGTGCTCATCATGGGGCCGGGCCGGTGGGGCAGCAGCAACATCGACCTGGGGGTCAACGTCAACTACGCCGAGATCGACAACACGGCGGTGCTGGTCGAACTGGCCCGCGAGGAAGCCGGCCAGATCCCCGAAGTCTCCTATGGCACGCATTTCTTCCAAGACCTGGTCGAGGCGCAGATCATCTACCTGCCCGTTTTCCCCGGCGACGCGGCGACGCAATTCAATCAGGCCTTCTTCGACACGGCGGTCAATGTGCTACCCGAATTACTACCCGATGATGCCCGTTTCGGCGGCCTTCTTCACCTGATCGACGTGCCGGCTTCGGCCGGCGGCCTCATGGCGCAAGTCGTCGTCGACCCCCACAGCCAGCGAGCGGTGTGTTATCTGGAATGAATCGAGCGCATCCCGGCCTTAATCCTGAGGGCCGCAATTCGTGGCCGCGCAAAGGCACGAATGGCGCATAGTCATATATTTACAAAGGCGCGCATCCTCATCCTGCCGGGGAGTGCATCATCGTTTGCATGCCTTTATTTTTCGTGTTTTTCGCGTGATTTCGTGGCTCAATGGCTTTTTCCGGGTTTGCCGGCGCAACGACTCGAAAGGCGGGCAGGCAGCGTGCTGACATCCAGAGAACGATTCGGCCGGATATATGACCACCGGGATGCCGATCGTATCCCCATCATCGACAGCCCATGGGGAACGACGATCGAGCGTTGGCATCGCGAAGGTATGCCGCGCGGCGTCAGCTTCGTCGATTACTTCGACCTCGACCATGTGGCCGCCATCCACGTCGACAACTCGCCGCGTTTCGAAGCCAAGGTCGTCGAAGACACCGAGCGCTACACGATCCACAAAACTCCGTGGGGCGCGACGCTCAAGAACTGGAAATACGAGACCTCGACGCCCGAGTTTCTAGACTTCACCATCGTCGACCGCGAGAGTTGGGAGAAGGCCAAGGCCCGCATGACGCCCACGCGCGACCGCGTCAACTGGCGCCAACTTCAGGACAACTACGCGCAGTGGCGGCGCGACGGCTGTTGGATTGTCGCCGGCTTATGGTTCGGTTTCGACATCACCCACTCCTGGGTCGTCGGCACCGAGCGGTTGCTGCACGCCCTGCTGGAAGACCCCGACTGGTGCCGAGACATGTTCGCTCACGAACTCGAGATCGACCTGGCGCTGCTCGATATGGTCTGGGAGGCCGGATACCACTTCGACTGCGTCACCTGGCCCGACGACATGGGTTTCAAGGGCTCGCAATTCTTCTCGGTCGCCATGTACCGGGATCTGGTCAAGCCGTTTCATCGGCGCGCGATCGAGTGGGCGCACGCCCGCGGGGTCAAGGCCCACATGCACTCGTGCGGCAACGTCAATCCGTTTGTGCCCGAACTGATCGAGATTGGCCTGGACGCCCTCAATCCCCTCGAAGTCAAGGCCGGCATGGACCCGGTCCGGCTCAAGCGCGAATTCGGCGACCGCCTGGTTTTCCACGGCGGCATCAACGCCGTCCTTTGGGATCGCCCCGACGAAATCCGGGCTGAAATGGAGCGCGTCCTGCCGGAGATGAAGGCCCAAGGCGGCTATATCTTCTCCTCGGATCACTCCGTCCCCTCGAGCGTCAGTCTGGAGGATTTCCGGCGCATCACCACTCTGGCCAAGGAACTGGGCGGCTACTAAGCCGAATTCATCGCTGAGGCGCGCAGACGCGGAGCGTTTCCAGGGATCTCCGCGGCTCCGTGCGGGAAAACCGTATCTGCCGCGATCTTTCAGCGATCATGCCAAAATCTTGAACCAACAAGACACCAAGACATCTATGATAAGTAACCGTCAAGGATAAAAGGAGTTATCCTTCGTCCCCCGAGAGCCTCTGGTGACGTTTGAGTTAAGGCGTGCCTGTCGCAAAGCTTTTGAATCTTTCTTCCTGG
>JAMCWS010000272.1 GCA_023480605.1 bacterium | reverse complement strand
ATTGAGTGTCGGAACATCGGCCGACGCGATCGCCTCGCCGGCCGCAGGTGAATTGGGGCTTCCAATTACAGGAGCCGCGATTCGTGATCGTGATGGCCGCCGTCGTGCTGGCCTTCGCCCTCAGCCTGTTCGGCGTTTACTCGTTCGGCCTGCCCACGGACGGCCTCGCGCGACTGGACGCGGCGGGCGGGCGCGAAGGCTTCGCCGGGGCCTTTCTGAGCGGCCTGCTGGCGACGGCGCTGGCCACCCCCTGCCTGGGGCCGCTGTTGGGCGCGGCCCTTTCGTTCGCCTTTGCCCAACCGGCAGAAACCATCATGCTGATATTCTTGACGATCGGCTTGGGAATGGCCGCGCCGTTCGTCGCGCTGGCGGCCCGGCCCGGCTGGATGCGCATCATCCCCCGCCCGGGCGCATGGATGGAAACCTTCGAACAAATCATGGGCTTTCTGTTGCTGGCGACGGTCGTGTGGCTGCTGTCGATCGTCGGCGCGCAAACGGGGACGACGGGGCTGGTCTGGACGATGGTCTTCCTGCTCTGCGTCGCCCTGGCTTGCTGGCTGGCGGGCAAAGGCGGCGACCTGCGCGGAGGCGCCACGCGCCGCTGGAGCTGCCGGGCGGCGGCTGTTCTGGTGGTTGTGGGGGGATATCTCTATTTTCCGGAGGCCTACCTGGATTCGTTTGCGGGCGGCGCGAAGGCGGCCGGGGCCAGCGCTCGGGAAGCCGCCGCCACTACGACGGCGCCGCATGCCCGTTCGGTCGGCGCTCATGAAGGGGAGATCGCATGGGAACCGTTCAGCGTCGCGCGCGTCGAGCAACTGGCACGCGAGGGCCGGACGATGTTCATCGATTTTTCGGCCGACTGGTGCCTGACCTGCAAGATCAATGAGAAGACTTTTATCGAAATCCCGAGCGTGCGCGAGGCGCTGGCACGTTACCGCGTCGTGCCCCTCAAAGCCGACTGGACGCATCGCGACGCGACGATCGGCCGGGTGCTGGCCGAGTTTGACGCCTCGGGCGTGCCGCTCTACGTCATCTTCCCGGCCGGCCGCCCCCAGCATCCCATCGTGCTGCCCACGATATTGCGTCCGGGCCTGATTCAGGCCGAATTGGCAAAAGCCGCCGCGCCGCCGCTTTCCGGTGCGACGGCGTCGATGGGTTCGAGCCGATAAGGCGGCATCCAGGGGCTCATTACGCATCGAAATCTCTGGCCGATGGTTCCGGCCTGGTTCTTAACGTTTGCGGACGACCATGAGGCCGTCGCCCACCGGGACGAGGCACATCGAGACGCGTTCGTCGAGTTGGATTTTCCGGTTGAGCGCGCGGATGGCGCGGGTGGATTCGTCGCCGGCCTCTTCGTCGGCCACGCGCCCGTGTTGGAGCATGTTGTCGAAGGTGACCAGCCCCCCCGGACGGAGCAACCGGAGCGCCAGTTCGTAATAAGCGTCGTAGGCGGGCTTGTCGGCGTCAATAAAAATGAAGTCGTAGCCGCCGGCCTCACCCGCCTCAAGCAGAGCCTGAAGGCTTTGCGTTCCCGGCCCCAGGCGGAAGTCGATCTTGTCATCCAGACCCGATTCCCGCCAATAACGGCGGGCGATCCGGGTCCAGGTGTCGTTGACGTCGCAGGCGACGAGGCGGCCGTCGTCGGGCAGGGCGGTGGCGATGCAAAGGCCGCTATAACCCGTGAAAACTCCGACTTCGATGGCCCGGCGGGCGCCGATGAGCTCGACGAGGAGCATCATCAATTGGCCCTGTTCTGGGGCGATTTGCAGGTTCGCGTCGGGGCGCATGGCGGTCTCTTCGCGCAGGCGCTGGCCGAGGGGGGGCTCCCGCAGCGTGTTGCGGAGCAGGTATTCATGGAGACGGTCGGTCATCGGGACGGTGCGGATGGACATGAAAGCAATCCTTGGGGGAATGAGTGCGAAGTGCCGTCCGGACGACGCGACACCCGCGGACACACTGTCTAGGAAATACCGCGCCGGCTCGCCGCTGTCAACTTTCACTGCGTCATGTGGACATAGTCGTAAGGTCTGAGCGGGAATCCCATCATCCACTCTCCAATGTGGAAAAAGCACAAACGTTGCGAGCCGTCAAAACCAAGGGTGGTAAAGTCGCTCAATCCCGCCGACCGCCGGAGAACCAGTCAAAGCTCAACGATCGGGTCGGTTCCAAGTCCCCGGGTATCGCCATCGGTTACCCAGCGCCAGGTGTTGGACGAAACTTTTCCGGGTAGCACAACCACCTGTTCTAACGCAAAGCATTGAATGACATCTTCTTTCCTCATGCCGAGTGAGAGCGCGTGAGGCATCAAACGGTCGTATTTGCGCGCATAGGGTGGCAGCAGACCGGCCCAGATCTGAACATCATGGTTCCAGCGGCCATAACGCGCGCCGATCAAGACACCGATGGGAAGTCCGAAGATCAGACCCACGATTAAGCTCAGCAACGACAAGCGATGAGCTAAAGCGTTCGGTCCGTTCGGGCGGAATCGCCTTGACGGTTCGATTTCCGGAGGTGGCGCGGACATCGGTCAAATCCTTCCGATTGCTGAAACGACACGGATCGAGCACCCGAGTGACGTAACTGATGGTGCGCAGCGATTCACATGGTTGATTCACAACGGCCTATCGTATTCGACCATAATGTTCGTAGAGCGCTGTCAGTTCGGCGGCCATGCGGTCGGCGGTGAACGTGGCCAGGAAACGGGCGCGGGCGGCGGCGCCCATGGCGGCCCGGCGGGCGGGATCGACGAGTAGGGCAGCTAGCGCCTCGGTCAGCGCGCCCGGCGCGTGGGGCGGCACCAGAAGCCCCTCGCGGCCATCGGTGATCAATTCGGGGATCCCCCCGACGCGGGTGGCGACGCTAGGCAGACCGGCGCGCATCGCTTCGAGGAGTGCCACCGGGCAGCCTTCCCAATGGGACGGCATGACGAGCAAGTCGGCCGCGGGCAACAATTCGCGCGATGGATCTTCGTTAAATCCAATAAACTTTAGAGCGGACTCCAAGCCCCGGGCACGGGCGAGCGCCGGGAGGGCGCCGGCCGAGTCGTCGCGCCCGGCCGCCAAGCAAATCAGTCCCGGCACGCGGGTGCGCAGTCCAGCTAAAGCCTCGATCAAATCGGGATAGCCCTTGGCCGGACGCAGGTTGCCCACGACGGCCAGCACGGGCGCGTCCGGAGCAAGGCGCCAGCGGGCGCGCGCCGCGCGGCGTGCCTCGACCGTCGGGGGCGCCTGGTCGGGGAGGCCGTTGAGGACAACGTGGATGCGGTCGGCGGGAAACCGCTCCCGGCGGAGACGCGTCTGGCGGGCGGCCTCGCAGACGGCCACCCAGGCCGTGACGCCGTCGGCCGTCAGGCGATCGAGCCAGACGTGGGGCGCGCGCCGCCACGGGTCGGGCGAGGAGATCGACGAGAGAACCGGCACGCCCAGGCCGGCGGCCACCCAGCGGACGGCGAGGTCGGCGCGCAGGCCGTAGCAATGGACGGCGTCGAACCGGCCGCGGATCAGAAAACGCCGCATGCGCCGCCAAAGGCCCGGCCAGCGCCAGGGCCGGCCCATGCCGGCGAGGTTCCAATGAACCGCCGGAACGCCGGCCTCGGCCGCGCGCCGGGTCAGGTCGCCCGGCCCGAGGAGCGAGAGAACCTCGAAACGAACCCGGACCGGGTCGGCGGCGCGCAGCAGATGCAGGACCATCTGTTCGGCGCCGCCCATCAGCGAGGTGGAGGTGAGTTGGAGGACGCGCAGCGGTCGGTCAGCCATATGGATCGTCACCGAAGGTCGGCCGGTCGAATGGACCACGATCGCGATCGTGATCGTGGTCCACAGGATGGTAAAAAAAATTCCAATCCGCCATTGATTTCCGATGCGGGCCCTGCGATGATGCGGCCTCAGGATGATTGAGACTGACCCGCCCACGCCCCCGCGTTCCGCCGCGTCGAAGGAGCCGCCCACGGCCGACGACAGTGGCGCCGCCATTTTCAAACGCAAACACCTGCTGGACCTGGAGTCGCTCAGCGCCGGCGAGATCCGCCTGATCCTCGAAAACGCCCGCGGCTTCAAGGAGATCTTCACCCGCTCGATCAAGAAAGTACCGGCCCTGCGCGGCAAGACCGTCTGTTCGCTTTTCTACGAAAACTCGACGCGCACCAAAACCTCGTTCGAACTGGCGGCCAAGCGGCTGTCGGCCGACGTGATCAGCTTCTCGGTTTCGACCAGCAGCGTGGCCAAGGGCGAAACCCTCATCGACACGGCCCGGACGATCGAGGCCATGGGGGTGGATTTCATCGTCATGCGCCATCGCATCTCGGGCGCGCCCCACCTGCTGTCGCGCCGGGTGCGTTCGAGCGTCATCAACGCCGGCGACGGCACCCACGAACACCCCACGCAAGGCCTGCTCGACGCCTTCACGATCCTGGAAAACAAGGGGCGGTTCGAAGGACTGAAAGTGGCCATCGTCGGCGACATCCTGCACAGCCGCGTCGCCCGCAGCGACATGCATGCCCTCACCAAGCTGGGCGCCGACATCATCCTGGTCGGCCCGCCGACGCTCGTGCCCCGGACGTTCGAACAGTTCGGCGTGCACATCTGCCACGATCTGATGGAAGGGATCGAGGAGGCCGACGTCATCAACATCCTGCGGATTCAGCACGAGCGAATGGCGGCGAATTTCTTCCCCTCCCTGCGCGAATACCGTCTCCTCTACGGCATCACGCGCGAGCGCCTGCAGGCCGCCCGGCCCGACGTCATGGTCATGCACCCCGGGCCGATCAACCGCGGCGTGGAAATCGACCAGGATGTTGATG
>JAMCWS010000407.1 GCA_023480605.1 bacterium | reverse complement strand
GCGACGTCAAGTTTCACCCCACGCCCGCCGACCTGGCGCGCTGGGGAGCCACCCCGAGCGGCGGACTGGGACCGGACTGGCGTGGCGCGCCCGACAGCGACACCTATTTTAGCTTCATGCGCGGCCGGCTGGACCCGACCAAGGGAAAAACCTGGTTTGACCACGACTGGGCCAACGTGCGCGGCGCCATCGACTTCATCCATCATCGCCCGTCCGACCGGCCGTTCTGCCTGTATCTGCCCCTCACCTACCCCCATCCGGCCTATGCGGTGGAGGAGCCGTGGTTCAGCGCCGTGGACCGCGCGCGCCTGCCCGCCCGCATCCCCGCACCCGACAAGTGGGACGGCAAGCCCTGCATCCTCGAAGGGATCTGGCGCAACCAGCGCATGCGGACGTGGACCGAAGATCGGTGGTCGGAACTGCGCGCCACGTATTATGGCATGTGCGCGCGCGTCACCACCAGCTCGGCCTCGTGGTGGAGGCGTTGCGGGCCGAGGGGATTTATGACGAAACGGCGCTGTTCTTTTTCGCCGATCACGGCGATTTCACCGGCGACTACGGCCTGGTCGAGAAAACCCAAAACACCTTCGAAGATTGCCTGACCCACGTGCCGCTGGTCGTCAAGCCGCCGCGAACGGCCGGGGTCAAACCCCGCGTGTCGGACGCGATGGTCGAGCTGGTCGACTTTTCGGCGACCGTCTGGGAACTGACCGGCGTCGAACCGCCATTTACGGCGTTCGGGCGCAGCCTGCTGCCGTTGCTGCGCGGCGAAACCGACGACCACCGCGATGCGGTTTTCTGCGAAGGCGGACGCCTCACGGGCGAACGCCAGGCGATGGAACTCGAGAGCTACGAAGTTCCGGGGCTCGCCGGTCCCGGCGGGCTATACTGGCCGCGCGTTTCGCTGCAGGTGAGCGACGAGCGCCCCTGGCACGGCAAGGGAACGATGTGCCGGACGAAGGATTTCAAATATGTGCGACGACTTTACGAAAAGGACGAATTCTACGACCTGCGACGCGACCCGCGCGAACTGGCGAACCGGATCGACGACCCCGACTGCGCCGGGGAAGTCGCCCGTCACAAGGACCGGTTGCTGCGCTGGTACCAGGAAACGTGCGACGTCGTGCCTCCGGCGTCGGATAAGCGTTAGTGGAGCGTCACACTGGAATCGGCCGATGGGGGTGGCGAGAACGGAAACGAGAATAAGAACGGTCGCGATTACGAGTCAATCATGAGGCGGCGCCTCTCCCGTTTAGTAGAAGATGAAGCAAGCCAAGCAGATTCAATCGATTACGATCACGAGCACGAGCAGGAACCGAAGGCGTCCGTCGTGTTTTCGTTGCAGCACGTTAAGAGAACGAGCACGATAGCGAGCGCGAGCAAAAGGATGAGTATTTCCGAATCCTTCGACCGCCATTTTGAGAGACTGAATCCCGCATGATCGGTGACGACAAAGACCTTCTCAGCCAGCGACTGCCCAACAACCTCGAAGCCGAGCGGGCCCTGCTGGGCGGCATGATTCTCGACAACCGGCAGATCGATGCGGTGCTCGACGTGCTGCCGTCCCAGGCCGTCGCGCACGCCCTCGGCAAGGACGGGCGCCGGCCGGGGCGGGCGGCCGCCGAGCCGCTCTTCTTCAGTCCCGCCCACCAGATCATCTTCGGCGCGGTGGCGTCGCTCCACGAGCAGGGCCTCGGCGTCGACCTAACCACCCTGGGTGAAGAATTGCTGCGCCGCGGCCAGCTCGAGTCCGTGGGCGGCGCCGCCGCTCTGGCCGGTCTCGAGGAGAACATCTTCTCGCTCCGCCAGGTCGCTCAATATGCGCAGATCGTCGTGCAGAAGTGGCGCCTGCGGTGCCTGATGCGGGCGGCCCTGTCGATCGCCGACGAGGCCGCCGCGTCCGAAGCCCCCGCCCAAGAGGTTATCGACCGCGCCGAGAAGCAGATTTTCGACATCGCCCAGGAACAGCAGCAACGCGATTTCGTGCACATCGGCGAGGCGGTGAGCGACCAACTCCAGGAGATCGAGCAACGCGCCAAGGGCGGCGGCCAACTGCCGGGCCTTGCCACGGGTTTTGCCGAACTGGACCGGATGACGACCGGGCTGCGCCCTTCGCAACTGGTCATTCTGGCCGCGCGCCCGTCGATGGGCAAATCGGCATTCGCCCTAAACATCGCCACCCATGTCGCCCTAAAGGAAGGCCGGCCGGTCGGCGTCTACTCGCTGGAGATGTCGACCAGCGAGTTGACGTTGCGCCTGCTGGCGACCGAAAGCCACGTGCCGATGGGGCGCGTGCGCGGCAACCACCGCCTGCGGCGCGACGAACTGGAAGCCATTCACGAGGCGGGCGAGCGGGTGGCCCGCGCCCCGTTCCATATCGACGACGCCTCGAGCCTGTCGATCCTGGAGATCCGGTCGCGCTCGCGCCGGCTCAAGGCGCGCTGCCCCGACCTGGCCCTGATCGTGGTCGACTACCTGCAACTGATGCACAGCGGCGCGGCGCGCGTCGAGAGCCGCCAACAGGAAGTCAGCGAAATTTCGCGCGCGCTCAAGGGGCTGTCGCGCGAGCTCGAGATCCCCATCATTGCCCTCAGCCAGCTCAGCCGCCAGAGCGAGCAGCGCCGGGGGGCCAAAGACAAGATGCCTCGCCTCTCCGACCTGCGCGAATCGGGCGCCATCGAGCAGGACGCCGACATCGTCATCTTCATCCACCGCGAGAAGAACATGGCCGTCAATCCCGACGCAGCCCCCGAGCCCGAAATCGCCACGGTGCGCATCGGCAAACAGCGCAACGGCCCTGTCGGCGATTTCGAGTTGCTCTTCCGCGGTGAGTTCACCGAATTCGTCGACCTCAAGCCGATGTGATAAGACGCCCGGCAATCGGATCTAAATCGACGGCTGCCGCTCGATTGACGGCAAGTCCGGTCAGTTCATCGCCGATAGCCTCCCGGATGAGGCGGTTCAATGACGAGTCCGCGTCGGCCGCCGCCCCGGCAGCGGACGCCGTTATCGGAGCAGACGTTCCTTTCGGAGCGAAAAACAAGTGAGCCGGGCAGCGGCAATCCGATGCGCCGAACCGGGCGACGGGAACGACCAGACCCGCCGCACCAGCCAGCCGCGCGGCCCACACGCACTCGCGCCGGTCGTCGTGAACGCCATACCAGATTGATTCGAGGCGGGCGTGGCGGCGCAGATGGTCGATATGCCAGTGGGGGTTGACGGCGGGGCGAAGGTGGTGGCCAAGCCGCGCCGTCAGGCCGCCGGGGCCGCGCGCGCTGCCAACGTAGAAATACCAGCCCGGATCGAGGACATGCCAGCCGAGGCCGCCCAGGCGGACGCGCCGTCGCGTGGCGAGGCACAGGCCGAGTATATACGCGCCTCTCCCGCATCCGACGGCGCCCATCGCGATGAGATCCTGTATCGGATTCACCATCCGGCACCCCGTGAGCGAGACTCGGACGGACCGGCTGCGCGCCGCTCGCCGTTAACGCTGGAGATTCCCGGGGCGGTCTGGTAATGAGTGGAGGCGGATTGACGCGAGCGGATCGTCACAAAGGAGCCCCGAATCATGTCATTTGCCGAAAATCGATATACCGAAATGATTTATCGCCGTTGCGGTCGCAGCGGATTGCAGTTGCCGGCCATCTCGATGGGCTGTTGGCATAACTTCGGCGACCAGGCCGACCCGGATGAAGCCCGCCGTATGCTGCATCGTTGTTTCGACCTGGGCATCACCCACTTCGATCTGGCCAACAACTACGGCCCGCCGGGCGGCTCGGCCGAGACCAACGTCGGGCGCCTTCTGGCCACCGACTTCAAGGCCCATCGCGACGAGTTGATCATCTCCACCAAGGCCGGCTACCTCATGTGGCCGGGGCCTTACGGCAACTGGGGCTCGCGCAAATACCTGATCGCCAGTCTCGACCAGTCGCTCAAGCGGTTGGGATTGGAATATGTCGACATTTTTTACCACCATCGGTTCGATCCCCAAACGCCGCTCGACGAAACGATGGCGGCCCTCGACCAGATTGTCCGTCAGGGCAAGGCGCTTTACGTCGGCGTGAGCAGTTACAGCGGCGCCGACACGGTCGACGCGGCGCGCCTGCTGGGGGAGCGCGCCGCGCGCCTGACCATCCACCAGCCGATTTACAACATGCTCAACCGGTGGGTGGAGGGCGACCTGCTGCGTCACACGGAGCGACTGGGCGTCGGCGTCATCGCCTTCTGCCCGCTGGCGCAGGGCCTGCTGACTTCGCGCTACCTGGAGGGGATCCCGGCCGATTCGCGCGCGGCCAACCCGACCGGTTTCCTCAAGCGTGAATCGGTGACCGAGGCCACGCTGGCGCGCGTGCGCCGGTTGAGCGAAGTGGCCCGGCGGCGGGGCCAATCGATGGCGCAACTGGCCCTGGCCTGGGTGCTGCGCGACGCGCGCGTCACGAGCGCGCTCATCGGCGCCAGCCGCGCCGCCCAGATCGATGAAAACGTCGGGACGCTCAAGAAGCTGGATTTCACCCCCGAGGAACTGGGCGAAATCGACGAAATCCTGAAGGCCTGACGCGCCGGCGCGCGGCCATCGGAACATTCATTTGCCGGGCGAAGCCGCCGGCGCGCCGGGCGCGGCGGCCGGCGGAGTCGCCGGGGCCGGGGGCGCGGGCGCCGCCGCCGGAGTGGGCGTGGGCGTCGTTTTGTCGTTCAGCAATTGCTGCGCCCGTTCGGCCTCCTTCTTTTTCAGCACGCTTTCCACCGAGGGCACACGGATCTGGCTGGGATCCTCGGGCAGGGAGCCGGGGCCGGCCGGACTGGATGCGACCGCCCGGGCGACCGGTTCGGGAACGTCATGGGATTCGGTCAGGCCGGAGGCGTTGATTTTGATCTTGTATTTGCCTTTGACTTCCTCGTAGAGGATCTCCTTGGACTTTTCGATCAGGAAATTCTCGATGCGGGGCTTGGCCTGCTCGTAACTCTTTTCGCCTTCCTTGCGCTCGAGCACCTTGACGACATGAATGCCGAAACCACGGTTGACCACCGGATCGCTCGTTTCGCCGATCTCCATCGTGAAGAGGGCTTTCATGACCGGTTGGGGCAGCGGTTCGTCGGCGGTGGCCCAACTGAGTTCTGAAAGAACCACCTCGCGGTTGTTATCCTGCAGATATTTTTTGAGAGCCAGGTAGTCATTCATGTCTTTGCATTTGCGCAGGCGTTTGCGCAGGTCGTTCATCAGGGCGGTGACTTTTTCGAGCTGGCTCGATGTCAGGTAAGACGTCAGCGGATAAAAGAGCTGCCAGGCGCGAACGCGGGGCGGATCGAGGAAGATGGACGGATCTTCCTTGAAGATCGCCTGCTTTTGCTGCTCGGGGAAATTCGCCTGGACATAATCGAGCATTAATTTATCGACGGCGATCCCGTCCTCGATCTCCTGGCGCAGATCGGCTTCGGGAATGCCGATCATACGCATCATCTGGGTAGCCTGGTCGGGATTGCCGTGCGACTGCGCCACAAGCTGCTTGTACGCGGCGTCGATCTCTTCGGGCTTGACGCGGTAGCCTTTGCGTTGCGCGTGAACGGCCAGGATCGTCGACTTCATCCAATCGTCGAGGATGCGCGACTCGGTAAGCACGCGGCGGTCCTCGGCCTTCTGGGGATCGCCCAGGCTGGGGGCGTTGCGCAGAAACAGATTGGCCCGCAGTTCGAGTTGAGGCTTGGTCATTCGGCGGTCCTCGACGACACCCACCAGTTGCTGGCCGTCGGGACCGAGCATCGGGGTTGTTTTAACCCGCCGGATCGGGCCCTTGGGTTTCTCCTCGAGCAGTTGTTTTTGCTCGATCGCGTTGCGCAGGTTCTCGGGAAGGTTGGCGTGGGGCAGCGTCTTGCGCGGCTCGTTGTCGTATTCCTTGTAAATATCATCAAGGTATTTACGCCGGTCTTTGGGCTCGGGTTGTTGCGCGCGCAGGGGGACGGGCGCTCCCCAGACCATAGCCGCCAGCGCCAGTAAAAGCCCGAAGGCCGTCCATTTGGAACGCGCGGCGCGGGAGCGCCGGTGATCGCTTTTCGTCATGTGGATACGCCTGCCATCGGTCGAAATGACTCTCGCATAAAATACGTCGCCTGTATTTTGCCCGAAATCGGCCATTCGGCTCAACGATTATCCGGCGGCGGGGGCATGCGCTGGGCGCGGGCGGCGTCGATTCGGCCGGCGAGGTTCGGCGACGCAATTCGGCCGTTGCGTCCCGCGCGCCGGAATTGTTCAATACGGATGGGGGGATGTCAAATCCAGGAGCCCAGCCGCCGCCATGACGAACCATCACAAGAAACGGTCGGCCAAGGCCGGTCACCCGCCCGGCACGCTCATCCACATCGGCGAGCGCAAAGTGGATCAACCCATTTTCAGCGTTTTCGCGTACGGCGCCGACCATTTCGAGGAAATGCGCGCGGCCAGCGTCGAGGAATGCCGCCGCGTCAAGGCTCATGCCGAGGTTACCTGGATTAATATCGACGGATTGCACGATCCCACCGTTTTCGAGGATTTCGGACGGCACTTCGGCCTGCACCCCCTCGTGCTCGAAGACATCCTCAACACCGACCACCGCCCCAAAACGGAAGACTACGAGGATTACCTCCACGTGGTGCTCAAGATGATGAACCTGACAAAATCGAAGCGCGACATCGACACCGAGCAGGTCAGCCTGATCGTCGGCGCCGATTATGTCCTCACGTTTCAGGAGCGTCCGGGCGACCTGTTCGACCCCATCCGCGACCGGATCCGCCTGGGCAAGGGCCGTATCCGCAACCACGGCCCCGATTATCTCGCTTACGCTCTCATCGATGTCGTCGTCGACAATTATTTCGCGATTCTGGAGCGTCTCGGCGAGCGCATCGAACTGCTCGAGGAGACGGTCATCAATGATTCGGGCGCCGCCACCGTCCGCGAAATCCACCACCTCAAGGGCCTGTTGATCCACATGCGCAAGGCCGTCTGGCCGATGCGCGAGTTGCTTGACGGCCTGCGCAAGAGCGACAGCACCCTCATCGGCCGCGAGACGGTTCCCTTTCTGACCGATGTTTATGACCACACGATCCACATCATCGACACCATCGAGACGTATCGCGACCTGCTGGCCGGGATGCTCGATATCCATCTATCGGCGGTCAGCAACCGGATGAACCAAGTCATGAAAGTCCTGACGGTGATCGCCACGGTCTTTATCCCCCTGACCTTCCTGGTGGGCGTGTATGGCATGAATTTTCAATATATGCCGGAGTTGCACAAGCGCTGGGCTTACCCGGGTTTATGGATCGTCATGATCCTGCTGGCCGTGGGGATGCTGTTTTTCTTCCGGCGTAAAAAATGGCTTTAACAGGCGCGTCACGGTTCGCCAATGAAACGATTCGGCAAGATTCTCGGATCGATACTCGGCATCGGCCTGTTCAGCCTCGCCCTATGGGTGCTGCATCGCGAACTGCGCGCCTACAACTACCACCAGGTCGTCGGGCAACTGGGCGCGATCAACGGCTGGCGGGTCGCTCTCGGCGTGGCGCTGACCGGATTGAGTTATTTTATCCTTACCGGTTACGACACCCTGGCGTTCCGTTACATCGGCCACCCGCTCGAATACCGGAAAGTGGCGACGGCCTCGTTCATCGGTTATGCCTTCGCTTATAACATCGGCCTTTCGAACCTGGCGGGCGGCTCCATCCGCTATCGCCTTTACAGCGCCTGGGGCCTGTCGGCCGTCGAGATCGCCCAGGTGATCGTTTTCTGCGGCCTAAGCCTCTGGCTGGGATTTTGCCTGGTCGGGGGCCTGATATTTCTGGGAACCCCGCTCACGCTCCCGTCCCAACTCCCGCTTCCCTTCGCCGACACGCGCCCGTTCGGCGCGATCCTGCTGGCGCTGGTCGCCGCCGGGCTGGCGCTGACCCTCCTGCGACCGCGGCCGATCCGCGTGCGCGACTGGGTGTTCACGCTCCCCTCGCCCCGGCTCTACCTGGCCGAGTTGGCCATTTCGTCGATCGACTGGCTGGTCGCGGGAACGGTCTTCTTCGCCCTCCTGCCCGCCTCCGCCCAGATCCATTTCACCTGGTTCATGGGGATCTTCATGCTCGCCCACCTGGTCGGCGCGGCCAGCAACATCCCGGCCGGCCTGGGCGTCTTCGAGATGGTCATCATTCCGGCCCTCTCGTCCTATGTGCCTGGCGCCCAGGTGGTCGGGGTGGTCGTCGTCTACCGGATCATCTATTACATACTGCCCCTCATCACCGCCGCGGGCCTGCTGGGGATTCACGAAGTCTCGCAGCGGCGCGAGGGAGTGAGGAAAATCGCCCGGTTCTTCGGGCAATGGGTGCCGGAAATCGTCCCCCAGGTGATGGCTTTCACGACCTTCGTCGGGGGCGCGATGCTCCTGTTTTCGGGCGCCACCCCCACCGTTCCCGTCCGCCTGGAATGGCTCAAGGATTTCCTCCCCCTGCCGGTGATCGAAATTTCGCACTTCCTGGGCAGCCTGGCCGGCATGGGTTTGCTGATCCTGGCGCGGGGGCTCCAACGCCGCCTCGACGCCGCGTGGCACCTGACCGTTGCGCTGCTGACCACGGGCATCGTCGTTTCGTTGCTCAAGGGCCTGGATTACGAGGAGGCGCTGGCGCTGTCGGTCATGCTGGCGGCGCTGTTCCCCTCCCGTGGGGCGTTTTATCGCAAGGCGGCCTTTTTCAGCCAGCGATTCACCCCCGGCTGGATCACGGCGATCGCCGTCGTGGTGGGCGCCTCGCTCTGGATCGGCTTCTTCTCGTACAAGCACCTCGAGTATTCCAGCGAACTGTGGTGGCGGTTCAGCTTCAGTCCGCACTCCGACGCCTCGCGCTTTTTGCGGGCCAGCGTCGGTGTGGGAATACTGGCCCTGGCGATCGCGGCCTATCGCCTGATCCAGCCAGCCCAGCCCGAGCCGCATCCGCCCACCGCCGCCGAACTCGACCTCGCCGGGAACATCGTCGACCGGTTTTCGAAAACCTACGCCAAAATCGCGCTGCTGGGCGACAAGGACTTCATGTTCAACGACGATCGCAGCGCGTTCCTGATGTATGGCATCGAGGGGCGAAGTTGGGTGGCCCTGGGCGATCCGGTCGGCCCGCGCGAAGCGCGCGACGAACTGGTCTGGCAATTCCGCGAACTGTGCGACCGCCACGGCGGGTGGTCGGTCTTTTACCATGTGCAGGTCGAAAACCTGCATCTTTACCTCGACCTGGGCCTCACGATGCTCAAGCTGGGCGAGGAGGCGCTCGTGCCCCTCGGCGCCTTCACCATGACGGGCGGCTCACGCAAGAGCTTCCGCCACGCGGTTCGCCGGATGGAGGAAGCGGGTTGCCGCTTCGAGTGGGTTCCGCGCGAGGAAGTGCCCGCGCTGCTGCCGCGCCTGCGCGTCATTTCGGACGCGTGGCTGGCCGGGAAGAACGCCCGCGAGAAGGGATTCTCGCTGGGTTACTTCGACGAGGCCTATCTCAAACGCAATCCCATCGCCCTCATCCACCAGGGCGACCGCCTGCTGGCCTTCGCCAACATCTGGGCCGGAGCCGGCAAGGAGGAACTGTCGATCGACATGATGCGTTATCTGCCCGACGCCCCTCCCGGTGTTATGGATTACCTGTTTATCCAATTGATGCTGGAGGGCCAGCGCCAGGGTTACGGGCGGTTCAACCTGGGCATGGCGCCCTTGTCGGGCCTGGAGAACCGCGCGCTGGCTCCGTTCTGGATGCGGGTGGGGTCATTCATCTTCAAGCATGGCGAGCATTTTTACAATTTCCAGGGCTTGCGCCAATATAAAGAGAAATTCGACCCGATCTGGGAACCGAAGTACCTGGCTTCGCCGGGCACGATCATCCTGCCGCGCATCCTGACCAATATCGCCGCGCTAATCTCGCGCGGAATCGGTGGAATTCTGACGAAGTGAGGGGTGTCAACGCAAAGCAGGAATGTCCGCATGGATGTGAGGGCTGAGGAGGACACGGAGGATGGGGTTGCGCATGATCGTGCGTTGAGATCGTCCGGCAGGCGCCTGACCTGCCGGGATCCGTTCGGTCGCGTCTTGTTCTCGTTCACGGCGAGCCGGCGGCCATTGATGCCGGATGGTTGGATTGCGCTTGCGCTGTATCGCCGAACGCGGTCCCGCTCCCGGGCGTTTACTCATCATCTTCCGCATGCTTCGGCCGGTTTTCAAAGGTCAGCAAAACCACATCCTAGACGACAATAGCTTGGGGGCGTCGTTGCTTCCCTTGCAGGAAATAGTTTTTTCTTTGCCTTCCGGGGCGATTCGGAGTTAAATGAGTAGGGCTGTGTGTCACATGCGTCCGCGCCGGATGGCGGGGCGATTCGCGGCCTATCCAGAAGGTAAGGGGGATCATGATCATGGCCAAGTTGCCTCGGGGATTGAAGCTCGAAACGCTGTGCCTTCACGCCGGTCAGGAACCCGATCCGGTGACGATGGCGCGCGCCGTGCCGATCTATCGCACTAGTTCCTACGTGTTCCGCGACACCGAACACGCCGCCAATCTGTTCGGCCTCAAGGAGGCGGGCAATATTTACACCCGCCTGATGAATCCCACCAGCGACATCCTCGAAAAGCGTATGGCGGCCCTGGAGGGCGGCGCGGCGGCCCTGGCGCTGGCTTCGGGCACGAGTGCCGTCTTCTACGCCGTCATCAACATCTGCCAGGCCGGCGACGAACTGGTCTCGGCCTTCAACCTTTACGGCGGCACCTACACGATGTTCGATGCCATCCTGCCCCAGCTTGGCATCCGCACCCGTTTCGCCGATCCCAACGACCTCAAGAGCTTCGAGGCGGCCATCAACGAGAAGACGCGGATGATTTTCTGCGAGGCCATCGGCAATCCCGGACTCGACGTAGCCGACATCGAGGCCCTGGCCGGGGTGGCCCACGCCCATCGTCTGCCGCTGGTGGTCGACTCCACGTTCGCCACGCCCTGCCTGCTGCGGCCGATCGAACACGGCGCCGACATCGTGGTGCATTCGCTCACCAAGTGGCTTGGCGGCCATGGCACCGGCATCGGCGGCATCGCCGTCGACTCGGGCAAATTCGACTGGACCGATCCCAAGTTCGCCCTCTACAACGAGCCCGACGCCGGCTACCACGGCCTGCGCTACGCCCACGACCTGGGCGATCTCAATCCACTGGCCTTCATCGTGCGCATGCGCCTGGTGCCGCTGCGCAACCTGGGCGCGTGCATCGCGCCCGACAACTCCTGGATGTTCCTCCAGGGCATCGAAACACTGCCGCTCCGCATGGAACGCCATTGTCAGAACGCCATGGCGGTGGCCGATTACCTCCAGGCCCATCACCTGGTGGAGTGGGTCCGCTACCCCGGTCTGGTCGACGACCCGACGCACCCGGTCGCGCGCCGCTACCTCAAGAACGGCTTCGGCGGCATGGTGGTCTTTGGCATCCACGGCGGGCGCGAGGCGGGCTCGCGTTTCATCAACAGTCTGGAACTGATATCGCACCTGGCCAACGTGGGCGACGCCAAGAGCCTGGCCATCCACCCGGCGACGACAACCCACTCGCAACTGTCGGACGATCAGATGAGCGAGGCCGGCATCAAGCCCGAATTGATCCGCCTGTCGATCGGCCTGGAACACATCGACGACATCCTGGCCGATCTGGACCGGGCGCTTCTGGCGTCGCAACAGTAGGCCGGTTCCGGCGCCGCGCCGGCTCACCCGATGGCGCCCCCGCGCCCGCCGGGCGTAATGGACCGCCCAGAGATTAACCATGAATGAACCGAAACGACTCATGAAAAAGAAATTGCCGCGCGTCGAGACGCAGTTCTTCACCTTCGCCAAAACTCCGGAGGACGCCTTCCATCTCGAAAGCGGCGAAAAATTCGGACCGATCACCCTGGCCTACGAAACCTACGGCGAACTGAGCGAGGCGCACGACAACGCCATCCTCGTTTTCCACGCCCTCTCGGGCAGCCACCACGCCGCCGGCTACAATCCCCGCGTCCCGGGCGTCGAGAAGCTGTGGACCGAGGAATACCACTACGGCTGGTGGGACGACTTCATTGGCCCTGGCCGCGCCCTCGACACGCGGCAATATTTTGTCATCTGCGCCAATTACTTCGGCGGGTGTTACGGCTCGATCGGCCCGTCGTCGACCGATCCCGCGACGGGCAAGCCTTACGGCCGCCGCTTTCCCAACCTGACCATCAGCGACGTCGTCAACACCCCGCTCCGCCTGCTCGACCACCTGGGGATCAAGACCCTCCTGGCCGTCATGGGGGGGTCGCTGGGCGGGGTGATGGCCGTCGACCTGGCGATGCGCTACCCTGACCGGGTGCGCTGCGTCGTGCCCATCGCCGCCGGGCCGCGCGCCACCACGCTGCACAAGCTGGCCAATTTCGAACAAATCTACGCCATCGAGACCGATCCCAACTTCAATTACGGCGATTACTACGACGGCCAGGGACCGACCACGGGTCTGATCCTGGCGCGGATGATTTCACACAAATACTTCGTCCATCTGCACGTCATGGAAGACCGCGCCCGCGACGAAATCGTCCAGGACGACTCGGACCTTCGCGGTTACCGGCTGCAGCACCAAATCGAATCCTACATGCTTCACCAGGGCAAGAAGTTCATCAAGCGCTTCGACGCCAACACCTACTTGCGCATCGTCAACATGTGGCAGCAATTCAACCTGTCCGCCAAAACCGACGGCAACCTCGTCGACGCTCTGCGCCCCTGCCGCCACCAGCGCTTTCTTGTGTTTTCGATCGACTCGGACGTTTGTTTCTGGCCCGAGGAACAGGCTGAACTGTGCGAGGCGCTCAAGGAACTGGACATCAACTATCTCTACATCACCGTCCACTCCGAGAAAGGGCACGATTCCTTTCTGCTCGAACCGGAACTTTATACGCCCAACATCGAGTTCCTGCTCAAGGAAACCTACAAGGCGATCCGCCTTATCCCGACGTGACCGACGGCGCAACCTTACCGCGCGCGCCGCGCGCGGGGCGGATCCCGTCAAGCGATGGCGCGGCCGCCCACGGCCGCGAATCCTCGAAAAATCATTGCACCGGCTCGGCGCCCTTTCCGCGGGCGGGGCATCATGAGCGAAAAACGTAAAGTCATCAAGGCGGCGGGCGTGGTCGGGGCACTGACGCTGCTGTCGCGCTTCACCGGCGTCATCCGCGACGCCGTTCTGGCGGCCAAGCTGGGCGACACGCGCCTCTCGGACGTCTTCTTCGTGGCGTTCGAGTTGCCCAACCTGGTGCGTCGCGTGTTGGGCGAGGGGGCGCTGTCGTCGTTCATCGTGCCGTTGTTTTCCGAGCGCCGCAAGCTCGACGGCGAGCAGCGCGGCTGGGAGTTCATCAACCGCGCCGGCAACGTCATGATGCTCGTCGCCCTCGCCATCACGGTCGCGGGCATGTTTTTTTCGCGCGAAGTGTTTTATCTCTTCGGCGGCTATGGCATGGCGGCCGCCGGCGACGCCGGTTACGTCGCGCTGGGCGCGCAACTCACCCGCCTGATGTTTCCCTTCGTCATCGCCCTGACGGTGGGATCGGTGATGATGGGCGCCTGCCACACGCTGCGCTCCTTCGCCGCCCCCTCGTTGGGCTCGGTCATGCTCAACCTGACGATGATCATCGGCGCCGGCCTGGCCATCATCTTGCGCACCCCCGGCGAACGGGCGACCGTCTGGCTGGGGTGGGCGGTGCTGGCGGGCGTGGCGCTGCGCGTCCTCATTATGGTGCCGACGCTGCGCCGCCACGGCTGGCGCTGGCAGCCCGTCTGGTCGCCGTCCGATCCGGCGGTCCGGCGGTTGATGTGGCTGATGGTGCCGGGACTGGCGGCGATGGGCATCAGCCAGATCAACTCGATCGTCTCGGGCCAGTTCGCGATGTATCTGGGCAAGGGCATCAAGACCTATCTGCTTTACGCCGGGCGCCTCATCCAGTTCCCGATGGCGCTCACCGCGACGGCCGCCGCGACGGCCATGCTCCCGCAACTCTCGCACTACCTGCTGGAAGGCCAATCGCGCGAACTGCGCGATCTGATGGCATTTACCAAGCGCATCGAGATCGTGCTCATGACCCCGGCGATGGTCGGATTGATCTTTCTGGGCCTGCCGATCACCGAACTCATCTTCGCCCACGGACGTATGACGACCGAAGGGGCGAAGGGCATTTACTGGGCGCTGCTCTTCTACGCGCCGGGCCTGCTGCCGCTGGGCTGGTGCCGGCTGCTCGAACCGCTCTTTTACGCCCGCCAGGACCGCCTGACCCCGCTCAAGGCGGCGGCGGTCTCGATGGCGCTCAACATGTTTCTCAACTGGCTGTTCGCCTTCCACACCCACCTGGCGCAGGGCGGGCTGGCGCTGGCCAACACGCTGGCGTCATTCGCCTATTACTTCATTCTGGCCGGCTTCCTGGGGCGGGTGCTCGAACGGCCGATGGGCGAACGCCCCCGCATCGCCGAGACTTTCTGGAAATCGCTGGCCGCCTCGGTCGTCGCGTGCGGCGCCGCCGCCGGCCTTTACTGGGCGGTGGTCCATTGGCTGGGCGCGCCCGGCGGGACGCTGACGCGCGCCGCTCTGCTGTTGCCGGTGCTGGCCGTGGCGGCCGCGCTATACTTCGTTCTCGCCCACGCGCTCCACGTCCCCGACTCCCACGAAGCCACCGGGATGATCATGGCCCGACTGCGCCGGAAGAAGGAATAGGATGGAAGCTCCAGGGCTTGGACCTCGGGTATAAACGGGATTATCCTGGGCCGTCCGGAATACTCGAAAACCCCAGGGGCGCCTTCCAGATTAGCGGGAGCGATTGCCGCGGGGACCTTCACCGCCTGAAGCCCAAAGACCAGAGCCCTCAGCCTACAACCTTACCTTTTCCTTCAGCCGCGCCATGGCTTCGAGGACATTTTCGCGGCTGTTGAAGGAGCTGAGTCGGAAGTAGCCTTCGCCGGCCTGGCCAAAGCCGCTGCCCGGGGTGCCGACGACGTGCGCCTCACCCAGTAATTTGTCGAAGAACTCCCAACTCGTCAGCCCGCCGGGCGTCTTGACCCAGACGTAAGGGGCGTTGACGCCGCCATAAACGGACAGCCCCAGCGCGACCAGCGACTTGCGGATGATCTTCGCGTTGCCCATGTAGAAGTCGATCGTCTCGCGCACCTGGCGCCGGCCTTCGTCGCTGTAGACGGCTTCGGCGGCGCGCTGGGTGATGTAGGAGACGCCATTAAACTTGGTCGTGTGGCGCCGCATCCAGAGCCGGTGCAGATCGACACGTTCGCCATTTTCAGCCGTTCCCGTAAGTGTTTTGGGGATCACCGTCAGCGCGCAACGCACGCCGGTAAAACCGGCCGTTTTCGAGAAACTGCGGAATTCGATCGCCACCTCGCGCGCCCCATCGATCTCGTAGATCGAGTGCGGCAGGGACGGGTCGGTGATGTAGGCCTCGTAGGCGGCGTCGAAGAGGATGAGAGTCTCGTGGCGGCGGGCGTAATCGACCCAGCGCTCCAGGTCGACGCGCCCCAGCGCGGCGCCGGTGGGGTTGTTGGGCGAACAAAGATAGACGATGTCGACACGCCGCTCGGACAGGGGCGGCGCAAAACCGTTCTCCGCCGTCGTCGGCAGGTAGACCAATCCCTCGTATTCGGCCCCTTCGCGCGCCTCGCCGGTGTGCCCGGCCATGACGTTCGTGTCGACGTAGACAGGATAAACGGGATCGGTGACGGCGATGACGTTGACGCGGCCGGGGGCCAGAATGTCGAGGATATTGGCCGTGTCGCACTTGCTGCCGTCGGAGACGAAAATCTCGTCGGCCTCGATGGCGCAGCCGCGCGCGGCGAAATCTCGCGCCGCGATCTTCTCGCGCAGCCAGGCGTAGCCCTGCTCGGGGCCATACCCGCGGAAATCTTCGCGGCGGCCCATGTCGTCGACGGCCGCGTGCATGGCGGCGACGCACACGGCCGGCAACGGTTCGGTTACGTCGCCAATGCCCATGCGGATGATTTTCGCGTCGGGGTGCCCCGCCTGGTAGGCTGCCACGCGCCGCCCGATCTCGGGGACCAGGTCGCCGGCTTTGAGCTTAAGATAATTGGCGTTGATCTGAACCATGGGGAACTCCTTTGGTGGAAGGCGATAGACGTTGGGCGTCAGGCGTCAGGCTTCAGACGTCAGGCGTCAGGCTTCAGGCGTCAGGCTTCAGGCTTTTGGCTTTAGGCTTCAGGCGTCAGGCTCCAAGATTGAGGTACAGCATGTAATTATTGAACGCCGTGACTCCAGGGCAGAACCGCGGTACCTGAAGCCTGAAGCCCAAAACTTAAAGCCTCAAATCTTCCGCCCCATGGCCTCGCCGATCTTGCGCACTTCCACGACCAGCTTCTGGAACTTCTCCGGCTTCAGCGATTGGGGGCCGTCCGAAAGGGCGTTTTTCGGATCGGGGTGAACCTCGATCATCAGGCCGTCGGCGCCGGCGGCGACCGACGCGCGCGCCATCGCCTCGACGTAATGCCAGTTGCCCGTGCCGTGGCTGGGATCCACCAGCACCGGCAAGTGCGAAAGGCTCTTGATCACCGGGATGGCGTTGAGATCGAGTGTGAAGCGGGTGGCCGTCTCGAAAGTCCGTATGCCGCGCTCGCACAGGGCCACGTTGTAGTTGCCCTCCGACAGGATGTATTCGGCGGACATCAGGAACTCGCTGATGAGAGTCGACATGCCGCGCTTGAGCACCACGGGCTTCTTCGTTTGGCCCACGGCGTTGAGCAGCGCATAGTTTTGGCAATTGCGCGCGCCGATCTGGAGCACATCGACCTCGTTCATGAGCGGCAGGTCCTCGACGCTGACGATTTCGGTGACGATTTTGAGCCCCGTGGCCGCGCGCGCCTCGCAGAGATACTCCAGCCCCTTGCCGCGCAGGCCCTGGAAGGCGTAAGGCGACGTGCGCGGCTTGAAGGCGCCGCCGCGCAGAAACTGGGCGCCCGCCTCGCGCACGGCGTGGGCGATTTCGAGGACCTGCTGGCGCGACTCGACCGAGCATGGGCCGGCGACGATGGCCAGTCGCTCGCCGCCGACGGGGACGCCGGCGAAATCGAGCACCGAGGGCTCGGGCTTGAATTCGCGCCCCACCAGTTTGTAGGGCTTGAGGATCGGGATGGCGGCCTCGACCCCCGGCATGCTCTCGAGTTGGCTCAGGGGCGACTTGTCCTCGTGGCCCACGCAACCGATCACCGTCCGCTCGACGCCGTAGATCGGGTGGGCGCCGTAACCCAAATCCTCGATCCGACGGATGACGGCGTCGATCCGTTCCTTGCTGGAACCGGGTTCCATGACGATAATCATCGGAGCTCAACGGTCCTTTCCGGAGAGATATCCCCCGCCCGGCCACGCCGGCGGCAGGCCGTATTATGCGCCACTATTCTACACCCCGCCACGGCAAGGTCAACTGCCGAAGACGCAACCTTGGGGCAACGGCGGGCGGTTCGCCGAACGGGATGGGCGGTGAATTGAAGTATGAAGATGCGTCCGGGCGCCTTCGCTCGCGTGTGGGCGCCGGGCATTATTTTTTGTCGGGAGGGTGAACTTCGCCGTTGTCGAATTCGTTTTCGTAAGTGTTGTGGCAAAGCTCGGCGACCAGTTCGTTCAGTGGGCGCTCGCCGCCGGGCACCTCTTCGGCGATCCGTTCGGGGTGTTCGCTCAGCCATTCCCAGACGGCGTTCCGGAAGGTTTTGCCCATGTAAATGTCGCTGCCGGCAAGGTCATTACGATTGAGCTGCATGATCTCCCGGTTAATCGCCTCGGGCAGGAGGCCGACGAATTTGGCCCCCAGCCTGTACACGTCGGGGATCTGGGTCATCGTGCAGGCCACCGACTTGGCCAGCATGTTCATCGGCGCGCCCTGCCGATGAAGGTTGAGAACCAGCTTAAGCATGCAGGGCACCGGAAAAAGCTGGCGCACGATCATCGAAACCCCCGAGCGGCTGATGTCACGCAGCAGGGCCACGATCGGCCGGCTTTCGCTGTTGTCGAACGGATTGATGATGATGCAGTGGGTTTCGACGTGAAACAGGTAACGGTTGTATTCACGGCGATTCAGAACCGGCTCGGCCAGACCCAGCGCCCCGCGGATATAATAAAGCAGGTCGTCGGGATTAAACGGTTTGCTCAGGAAGGCGACGATCCGGTGGCGCGACGCGTCGACGAATTCCGGCGTCTCCCCGGGCGAATTGATCATGATGAAGCGGACCCGGGGATTGTCCTGGTGGATCCAGCTTGCCAGTTCGATGCCCTTCATCGAGGTGAAGGCCTGCTCGGCGATGACGAGGTCGGCCGGCCAATCGCCATAACAGGCAAGCGCCTCCTCGGCGCTGGTCATGCAACGGTAGTCGAAGCCCTTGTCCGCCAGAAATTGGCCCAGGTGGTTGGTCAGACCGGGATCTTCCGAAACGACCAGGATCCGATGGCGTGACTCCATGTTGCGCACCTTCCAGGGACGCGGCGTCCCCGTGCTGAATCTCCCCCATCGGCGACCGACAACGCCATTCCTTAACCTCCTATCGGTCGTTCGCGTCGCGAGATTGAGCCCAAGAGTAATTTTTTCAAGGCTCGGGCCGTCCGCCGAGGGTTCCGGCCGGCTGAACCTCCCCCGCCGGCGGCTGGCGATATTGCAACTCGAAAAGGCGACGGTAAAGACCGTCGAGTTGAAGCAGTTCTTCGTGGGTGCCCGACTCGCGCACCCGGCCGCGGTGCATGACCAGGATCCGGTCGGCGCGCTGGATGGTCGAAAGGCGGTGGGCGATCACCAGCCCCGTCCGCCCTGCCAGCATCCGGCGGATGGCCGCCTGAATGCGCTGCTCGGTTTCGGTGTCGATGTTGGCCGTGGCTTCGTCGAGTACCAGGACCTGGGGATCGGCCGCCAGCGCCCGGGCGAAAGCCAAAAGTTGTTTCTGCCCTGTCGAAAAGGTGCCGCCGCGCTCGGTGACCTTGGCGCGCAGGCCCCCGGGCAGGCCGGCCACGAAATCGTGGGCGTTGACCTGACGCAGGATGTCCCACAGTTGCGCGTCGCTCAGCGATGGATTGGCCAGGCGCAGATTTTCGGCGATGGTGCCTGAAAACAAAAACACTTCCTGCAAAACGACGGCGAACATCCGGCGCAGTTCCCCGGGATCGAATCGTCGCAGGTCGACCCCGTCGAGCAGGATTCGCCCCCCGCCCACGTCGTAAAAGCGGGTCATGAGATTGATGAGGGTCGACTTGCCGGCTCCCGTGGCGCCGACGACCGCAATGGTCTGTCCCCGCGGGATGTCGAAGCTCACGTCGCGCAGCACCGGCTCCCCCTCGACGTAGGCAAAATCGACGTGTTCGAACCGGACGGCCTCGCGCAACGGGGGCACGGGGACGGGATCGACCGGCGGCATGATGGCGGGCCGGGTGTCGAGCAGTTTGAAAATCCGCTCGGAGGATGCGGTGGCCGATTGCAGCAGGTTGATCTTTTCCGTCAGGGTGCGGATGGGGCTGAATAACATCTGCATGCACTGGATGAAAAGGAAAAGCTCGCCGAAGGTCAGCGTGGGCGCGCCGCTGAGACGCCCGGCGATGATCTGGCCGCCCCCGACCCAGATAACCCCGGCGACGGCGCCCGACGAAACGAGCGACATGACCGGAAAGAACATCGCGAACGCCAGGATGGTCTTGATGTTGGCCTCGCGGTAATCGCGATTAAGCAGGCGGAACTGGGCGAAGTTGCGTCCCTCGCGGTTGAACGCCTGCACGGTCCGGATGCCGGCCAGGTTTTCCTGCAGGTAGGCGTTGAGCGTTGCCAGGTGCCGGCGGGTCTCCAGGTACCACCTGCGCGAGTAACGCCGGAAGATCGAGATCGCCGGCACCATGATAGGTATGACCAGCAACAGCACCATCGACAGGTACAAACTGTGGTAAAGCATCAGGCCGACGACGCCCAGCAACACGAGCATGTCGCCCGTCGTTGAGACCACGCCCGTGGCGAACAACTCGTTTAATGTGCCGACGTCGCTGGTCAGCCGCGTGATGATCCGCCCCACGGGATTGCGGTCGAAGTATACCACGTCCTGGCCGAGGACGTGCCGGTAGAGATCCAGACGCAGGTCATGCATGGCATGCTGGCCGACCCAGGCGCTCAGGTAGTTGAACGCAACGTCGAGGCCGACGGCAAGCACGATCACCGTCAAATACAGGAGCGACATGTGGACGACGCCAGTCATGTTGCCCCGGGCGATCTCGACGTCGATAATGCGTTTGGCCATCAATGGCAAGGTCACGTTGAGGCCGCCGGCGGCGAGCGTCAGCAGCAGCGTTACCCCGGCCGCTCTCCGGTAGGGACGGATGTATTTCCACAAGCGGCGCAATAGCGAGAAATCGAGCCGCCGCTGGGCGGATTGGATTTCGTCGGGGGCGAGGGCTTGTTGCACTTTCGACATCGGCGGTGCCGTCCGGCGTCGTTTGAACTCTGAATATCAGACTGAAGCTTGAATTCCGAAGGCGGTCTTCGGCATCGGACGGCGGCCCGGCGGGGGGCATCGCCCGATCGGGGCCTTCCTACGCCGTCCTTTCGATTTCCTCGACCAATTTCTGGCGCTCGGCCAGGGCCCAGTATTTCCCGCGCCGGGTCAGCAATTCCTCGTGCGTGCCCTGTTCGGCGATCTGCCCATCTTCGAGGTAAACGATCTGGTCGGTCAGCGAAACGGTCGAGATGCGATGCGAAATGAGGATCGTCGTGCGCCGCTCCAGCATGTCGCGCAGCCCGCGCAGGATGGCCTCCTCGGTGTGGGTGTCGACGGCGGCCAGCGCGTCGTCGAGGATGAGCAGGGCCGGATCGCGCGCCAGCGCCCGGGCCAGGGCGGCGCGCTGGCGCTGGCCGCCCGAAAGGTTGATGCCCCGTTCGCCGAGGATGGTTTCGTACTGATGGGGCAGGGCGGCGATTTCGGCGTCGATCTGGGCCGTGCGCGCCGCCTCGCGCACCACGTCGCGTACCTCCTCGCGTTCGCATGATCGGCCGTCGCCGCCGTCGGCAGTCGGCTGGGCGTCTTCGGAAGCCAGGCCGAAGGCGATGTTGGCCTCAATCGTGTCGCTGAACAGGAACGGCTCCTGGTCGACAATGCCAATCCGCCGCCTCAGGTCTTCGACCGGCCAGTCGAGTATGTCGATTCCGTCGATGAAGAGCGCGCCGCGCGAGGGGAGGTAACGGACTTCGAGCAGCGCGGCCAGGGTCGATTTGCCGCAGCCGACCGGCCCAGTGAGCCCCAACGCTGTGCCGGCGGGCACGCGCAGCGTCAGGTCGCGCAGCGCCGGATGAGACGCCCCCGGGTAGTTGAACGTCAGGTGGCGGAATTCGATCTCACCCCGCAGGACGGGACGCGGAGAACGGAGCACCCCGTCCGCCGTCGGGTGGGTCGGTTCGTGGGCGGGTGAAGGGAGCCGACCAGCTTCAGCAGCCGGCTGGCCGAATATTTCCATCACCCGCTCGACCGACGCCGAACCGCGCTAGAGTTGGGCCAGCACCCAGCCGAACGCCGCCATCGGCCAGATGCTCGACATGAGCAGCAGAAAGAAGGTGACCAGCGCCCCGATGCCCAGCCGGCCATGGATGATGAGGTAACTGCCCCCCCAGAGCAGCAGCAGCACGGTCATCCCCACCAGCAGACGCAGCATCGGGATGAAAATCGCCTGCAGCCGGGCCAGCGCCATGCTTTGCCGGATGTAATCGCGCGAAAGGCCGTCGAATTGCTCCACCCGGTCGCTCTCGCGCGCATACACCTTCACCACGCGCGCCCCCGAAATGGTTTCCTGGATGTTGGCCGTCAGGTCGCTCATCAGTTCCTGGGCGCGCCGCGAGCGGAAATGGATGCCGTGGCTGAAGAAATAGAAAACCGGCGCGATCAACAGCATCGGCAGCCAGCAGAGCGCCGTCAGCGGCACTGAAATATGGAACATCTGGACCAGCGTCATCGGCAGGATGGCGATCGTGTTGACCAGATACATGATCGACGGGCCGATTACCGTGCGGATCGCGTCGACGTCGCTCGTTGCGCGCGACATCAGGTCTCCGGTCCGGTAGCGGTCGTAAAAGGCCGGCGGCAGGCCGACCAGCTTCATGAAGAAGTCGTTGCGCAGGTCGAACTCGATGTGGCGCGAGGCGTTGATCATGAGCCGCCGCATCCAGAACCGCGCCGCGGCGCTTCCGATCCCGAGCCCGAACACCATCAGGATGAAGAAAACGAGCAGGGCCATTTGAAGCCCGGCCACCCGGCTCATGTCCGCCTTGAGCAGGTCGATTCCCGTGCCGATCAGCACGGCCAGACGGATGTCGTAATAATTGCCCACGACGAGCAGCGCCATCCCGGCGCCCAGGTGGGCGCGCGTG
>JAMCWS010000201.1 GCA_023480605.1 bacterium | reverse complement strand
GCCCGCGAAGCCCAGTTCGGCGGCATACTGGATGTCGACCGGCTGGATATGGGTGATGCCTTCGACGTAAACGTCTTCGAAGCGGATGTCCATGCCGAACGCCAGTGAGGCCAGGATGGCCAGTTTGTGCGCCGTGTCGTATCCTTCGATATCGTAGGTCGGATCGGGTTCGGCGTAGCCGTTGAACTGAGCCTCGGCCAGCGCCTCGGCGAACGACAGGCGGCGCTCGCTCATCTGGGTCAGAATATAGTTGCACGTGCCGTTGAGGATGCCGCAGATCTCCGTCAGGGCGTTGGCCGAAAGCCCCTGCTGCAGGGCGCGGATGATCGGTATCCCGCCGCCGACGGCCGCCTCGAAAAGCAGACCGACCCCCTTTTCCTCGGCCAGGGCCAGCAACTCGGGGCCATGCACGGCCAGCAGAGCCTTGTTGGCCGTGACGACATGCTTGCCGGCGCGCAGCGCCCGTTGGACGAACGTGCGGGCCGGTTCCAATCCGCCGACGAGTTCCACGACGACGTCGATTTCGGGGTCGTCGAGCACGGCGACGGCATCGCCTTTGAGTTGGGCGGGATCGTAAGGAGCCTGGCGCGGCGTTGTCGTGTCCTTGTCGGCCAGCGTCTTAACGACGATCGGGCGCGGCAGGCGCGACGCGATCGTCGCCGCCCGTTCGGCCAGCGTGCGCACCACGCCGGCGCCGATGTTTCCGAATCCGATGATGCCAACGGTCAGCGGCTTGGTCATGGGTCCATCCTTTCCCGCGGTCGCGGAAAATTCCTTTATGGCGCTTGGCGGGCGCGTTGTCCAAAGAAAATTCGTTTTACCGAGGCGGGCATCGATTCATCATCGAAACGGTTGGATTCCTACCACCAAAACACGAAGACGCCAAGAGGCCGACGGTTCGCGAGATGGCGAATCCCCATCTCATACGTCATCCGCCCAACGGAATACTTTTGCCTCGAATCGCTTGCATGCATCTGATTTGTCACAACTTGGTGTCTGTAGGACCTTCGGGTCCGCGGTGGCTTGGTGGTTCAATCATATTGCACGACGGCTCAAGGTTCATGGAGGCGGGCCGCCGTCGAGTTCTTCAAGCTGGCAAATCATTGTCAGGCGAAGGGGCAGTTGTTAAAATGATTGTATAGTTGAGGGGGTGAGTTATCATGATAGAACTCAAGCGCGCCTACGAATTGGCGGCGCCCGCCGACGTGTCCGAAGCGGCCTCGCCCGCGCCGCGCCGGCAAGCCGCCGGCGCGCGGGTGTTGGTCGACCGGCTTTGGCCCCGCGGGCTGCGCAAGGACCAACTTCCCATCGATCAGTGGGCACGGGAGGTGGCCCCCAGTCGCGAACTCATCCGCTGGTTCGGTCATGACCCGGCGAAGTGGGATGAATTCCGCCGTCGTTATCTGTGCGAACTGGGCGCGAAACCCGACGCCGTGGCGCCGCTGGTCGACGCGGCGCGCCGCGGCCGCCTGACCTTGGTTTTCGGTGCCCGCGACGCCACGCACAACAACGCCGTCGTCTTACGGGAGTATCTGCTGCGCCGCCTGACATTCCCCGAGCGCGGCCATTGACCGCCATGCGGTTTCATGCGCCGTTGGCGTGAAAGGTGTGGGTTTTTTCGTTTCGCCGGGGAGCGCGCGCGCACCGATCGGCGCGCGCGGAGATCCGCCTGAACATTAAGTTTTTTGCCCGTACCCGACGATGGCCCGTTTGACGGCTCACTTTCCCGGAAGGGGGAGAACGCACAACCATGAACGAGTATTGTGTCGCCCGCATCGACGAATTACCCGAAGGCCAAATGAAATCGGTCGTGGTGGGCGAACTGCCCATCGTCCTGATCAATTACGGCGGTCGGATCCACGCCCTTGGCGGCAAGTGTCCGCATTACGGCGCTCCGCTGGGCGAGGGGAGCCTTCTGGGGGGGCGGATCTTCTGTCCCTGGCACCAGAGCCTCTTCGACGCCCGCGCGGGCGACCTGGTTCATCCTCCCGCCCTTGACGGCCTAACCCGGTTCGACGCGCGGGTCGAAGGGGGCGACGTCTTCGTTGCCATCCCCGAGGGCGCCCAAACCTGGCGCACCATGCCCATGTGCGCGTGCGAGCCCGACGAAGACCGCCGCCTGTTCACCGTCATTGGCGCGGGCGGGGCCGGCGCGGCCGCCGTCGAAACGCTTCGCCAGGAAGGTTTCAAGGGGCGAATTGTGATGATCGGCATTGAGGACCGGCTGCCTTATGACCGCCCCAATTGCAGTAAGGGCCTGCTTTCGGGCGAAGCTTCCGATGACTGGATGCCGCTGCGCTCCGAAGATTTTTATAAGCAATACGGCATCGAGCGGATGCGCAAGCGGGTTCTTTCGCTCGACGTGCGCACGCGCGAGATCAAGCTGGAAGGGAACCAGCAGATGACGGCCGACGCCGTGCTGATCGCCACCGGCGCCCGCCCGCGCAGCCTCGACGTGCCCGGCATCGACCTGAAGGGCATTCATTACCTGCGCACGTGGAGCGATTGCGCCGCCATCGTCGCCACTGCCGAAAAAGCCCGCCGCGCGCTGATCGCCGGCGCGGGATTCATCGCCCTCGAAGCCGCCGCCAGCCTGCGCCACCGCGGCCTGGCGGTCACGATCGTCGCTCCGGCCGAGGCGCCGATGGCCCGCGTTTTCGGCGCCCCCGTCGGCGAAATGCTCCGCCGCCTGCACGAGGCCAAGGGTGTGCGCTTCCGCCTGGGGCGCACGGTGCGCCGCTTCATCGGCGACCACGCCGTCCGCGAGACCGAACTCGAGGACGGCACGCGCGAGAAGGCCGACCTGGTCGTCATCGGCATCGGCGTGCGTCCGGCCACCGACTTCGTGCGCGGCGCCCACCTGGCCAGCGACGGCAGCCTGGAGGTCGACGAGAACCTGCGCGTGGCCGAGGGCGTTTACGCCGCCGGCGACATTGCCCGCTACCCCGAGCCGCGCCTGGGCGAATCCGTCCGCATCGAGCATTGGCGCCTTGCCCAGCAGCACGGCCGCGCCGCCGCCCGCGCGATGGCCGCCCCGCGCGAGGCGCCCCCCCCGCCGTTCACGGCCGTTCCGTTTTTCTGGACGCGCCAATACGACTTGTCGCTGCACTACGCCGGGGCGGCCCCCGATTGGGACGGCCTGTTGGTGGCCGGCGACCTCGAGGCGCGCGATTTCCTCGTCTTCTACGCCGTCGGCGAACGCCTGCTGGCCGCCGCCGGCACGCGCGCCGCGGCGATCGACGCCTTCTCCGAACTGCTTCGCCTCGGCCGCATCCCCACGACCGCCGACCTGCGCGGCAAGTCGGCCGACGAAGCCGCCGCCTGGCTCAAGGAACGCCAGGCGGCCGAGGGGTGAGATAACGAATAGCCAATACATCCGAGCCGCAAAGCGCGGCGGAGTTAACATAGATACTTTGAATGCTCCGCCGGGATCGCGTTTCCGTTGTTTCGACCTTTCGTGGCATGTCGACCGATGATGTCGTCGATTGATTCGAATGATATGTGGATGCGCTATGAACGTCGCCAAACAAAAAGTGATTACGGCCGTGTTGTTTGCGGGAGTGTTCGCCTCGCCCACGCCTTATCCGGCCGGGGCCGCCGGGACGCCGACGCATATGACCGCCGGCATGTCGGCCGCGCGCGTCGCGCCCGAGCCGTTCGCGAGCCGGTGGCGCCAGTGCCGCGGGGCCGTGCATCCCGATTACATGCAAGACCAGCCGTTGGGCCACGAGAATCAGCGCGTCGCCGGTCTGCTCTATACGCTCGCCGCCATCGACTGGCTGCGCGCGGGCGAAGTGAACAAGGCCTTGCTACTGGCCTCAGCCCGTTCGCACTATATCGAGGATGAATCCTGCCTCGCCCACGCGGACGTTTGGAATCCGCGCGCGTCCGACGACCGCTTGCGCCGCGATACGCCGTCGGCCGGAATCTGGTCGTTTCTACCCGCCAGCGTTCAGGACTGGCGCCTGCCGATCGTGCGTGACCCCCAACTTAATTATGCGCGCCTGACCGCCGAGCCGCCCGAATTCAGGCGCAACGTCTGGGACGCCTGCGTTGCCGACGGTCGCCCCGGCGGCATGCATCATTTCTTCGACCGCATGCCCTCGTTGGAGTCGGCCGCCGACGGATTCCCCGCCGGCCGCATTCCCGACACGACCAACTGGTCGGCCTATGACCGCGAGTTCTACGGCCGCTGGCGGGCCGAGTGCCTCGCCTTGAAGCTGCTTGACCCTGAATCGGTCGCCGCGGCCTCGCGTTCCGATACCGGGGGAAAAGCGCCGGTCCGTTTCGTCGCCCCCGAACAATTCAGGCGGGTTCTGGACGACGAGATGGCCAATATGTGCGCTTCGGTGGCGGCGTATTACCGCTACGTGAGTGTGGCCGCGCGCACGACCCTCGTCGGCGAGATCGAAGCCATGTTTCCCTCCGCCGACCGACTGGTGTTGCTGGCGCGGCGCGATCCCCACATATACCTGGCGCCCGATGCGCCCTGGCCGCTCAAGCGCGCCGCCTGGCTGCTGGCCATGGAACTGGCCCGTGCCGGACGGCGTGACGAAGGCATCCTTTACCCCGCCTATCTGAAGACCTTGCGCCAGGATGCCGAAGGCCTTTTCCGCACGATCTCGATGCCGGCGGGCGAGGGCGACCGGCGGATCGTGATCGCCTGGCAGGATGCCGAAAAAAACATTGCCGACCTGGCCGCCGAGCCCCTCGCCGGCAACCGCATCGAATGCCGTTCCGGCAAAACTTCCGAAGGCGCCATCCTCCTGCACGGCGAAGACCTGCAGAGCGCCATTCACGAAATCGATTACCTGCTTGACCTCGCCTTGGCGCCCAGTTCGATAAGGCCC
>JAMCWS010000434.1:3570-4874 GCA_023480605.1 bacterium | reverse complement strand
TAAGGGATGGGTGCGCCTGGGATTACCGGACGGCGCTGGATGCGACGCGCCCTTCGCCGGCTGGCGGCGCGGGAGTCGCCACGGTGAATATTCCTTCGAATTCGACGGCCGCCGGCGAGGGGAGACTGATTTTCATTTTCGCCGTGGCGGCCGCGCCGTTCCGTTCGCCGGCCGCATGATCCCAGCGCAGTTCCGGTCCGAAGTGGGCCGAGAGCGCCGCGGCGAGCGCGTCGGCGAACTCGGTGGCGTCGCCGGGCGTATCCCAGCGGGTTGACCAACGCACGAGCCGGCGCCCGCCGCCATCGGCGCCGGCGCCGCTCTCGGCAAGCAGGAGCCGGTCGCCGTTCCAGCCCTCGGCGGCGGCGAACGCCCTGGTTTTGCCCAGCGCCTGCTCGAACAGCGCGCCGATGTTGAACTCGCCCGCCACGTTGCGCACGAGATGAGCGTAGCCGGCCGCATCGGGCGGGGGGATGTCGGCCGGCAGCTCGCGCGCCAGGTATTTTTCGGGATGCATGACCTGTTCGGTGGTGCGCGGCGGCGTGGTAAAAATTTCGCCGCGCCACCGCGGTTCGTCGTTGCGCGGCGGACTGTCGGGGCGGCCGGGCGTGCGTCCATTGAGCGTGGTGAAGAAATTCATCCCGCCGATGTAGGGGAAAATCAATGATTCCTGAATGACGGCGGGAGCGTTGTTCAATTTATCCTGGTCCATCATCAACATCCGGGGCAGGTCCATCAGGATGTTGAAGATCTGCCCGGTGCGGGCGAGAAATTCGGTCATGAGCAGCGTGGCGTCGCCCTCGACGATCGCCAGCGCGGCCATCGCCCGGTCGTCGTCGCCCGCCTCTTCCACCCCCAGCTTGTCGAGCGCGTAATCTTGATCCTGCAAGGCGTGGCAGGTTTCGTGGGCCAGCACCATCCGGCCGACCGTCGTGAGCAGCGGGAAATCCTCTTTCACATAAAGCACTTTGGTCTTAGGGTCGTAGAGTCCCGCGGCCTGCTCGCCCATCAGGCTTTTGACCAGGGGGATCAGGTCGGTGTCGGGCGGCAGCGCGCCGAGTATTTCCATGAACCAGGCGGTGAGGGGCAATGCCCGGCCGGGATATTGCCTCCTGTATGAAGACTCGACCATCTGGTCGATGACGCCCTGCGTGAGAGGTTTGTAATCGACCGCCGCCTTGATCGTGAAGCGCCGAATCGCCGCCACCTGCACCTGGGTTTTGAAGACCAGTTGGCCGATCTGTTCCTGACGGTAAAGGCCCTTGTAATGATCGACCTGTCGCTTGAGCAGATCGATTTCCTGCTGT
>JAMCWS010000434.1:0-3560 GCA_023480605.1 bacterium | reverse complement strand
GCAGATCGGCTTGCCGTGCGGCGGGCGTATCCGGTGAGGCGGTCGGCGCGGCGGCGGCGGGGGCCTCCTGCGCCGAAACGGGATATACCACGGCAGTGACGGCAAACAAGGCCAGCGCCGCCCCCGGTCCCGAAATCCAACCCAGGCGTTTCCGGATCATCATATACGGTTTCCTCGGCATTTTCCACGACGACCGTCTGAGGTTAAAACGCGGCGATGACTCGTTGTTACAAAAATGAGGCCGGCACGGAGGCCGGCTCTCCGGGTATGGCGCGCTCCCTTGCGATTCATTGGTTACCGCATCGGCAATGAATCAGAACCAACTGAATAATTCATTCGACCGACCTGCATCCGGCCGACAACTGTTCCAGCACGGCCTCGGTCACCGTTTCTCCCGCGATCAGGTCCTGGCAGCTGGGCGAACGGTCGCAGGCGCGCCGGTAACAGGGGGCGCAGTCGGCCGGCGAGATGATTTTCGTTCCCCGGCCGAACAGGTCGATCTCCTGCGCGCAGGTCGGCCCGAACAGGGCCACCACCCGCCGCCGCAACGCGATGGCCAGGTGCATGGCCAGCGTGTCGCCCGTCACCAGCACGGCGCAGCGCTCGACGAGGGCCGCGAACGTCCCCAGCGGGAGCCGTGCGTCGGCGCGCCAGACGCGCGCCGGGCGGTCGCCGGCGGCGCGGTCGATCCGTTCGAGCAGACCTTCCTCGCCGGGGCCGCCAAGGAGCAGGAAAAAAGCGTCGGGCCGCAGGCGACCGAGCGTCCGGACGAGTTCCACGTAACCCTCTTCGCGCCAGGCTTTGTTGGCGAAGACGTTTCCCGCCCCCGGATTAAGGCCAATGCACGGCGCGTCCGCCGGGGCGCCGATGGCCTGCCATTGCGCGGCGGCCAGGGCCCGGTCCTCGTCGGTCAGCGCCAGTGTGTAGGTTTGGCCCGCGTAGGGCATGGCAAGCGCTTCGTAAATGAGCGTCGGATAGGATTTCGTGTTGCGGTGGAATTTTTCCTCGTCGTCGAGGCCCAGACGGAAATAATAATCGCACTCGTCGTTGAGCGGGTAAGGGGTGCCGTAGCGCGAGAGGCCGATGCCCAGGCGGCGCTCGGCGGTCACCTCCATCGCGACGGCGCAGGGGGCCGGCTCCTTATCGAGCGAGAGGACCGTGTCGAAGGCCTCGACGCGCAGGTGAGCGAACGTCTCGGGCGTGAAATCCAGCACCCGGTGGACGCCCGGCATCCGCTCGACCAGCGGCCGCGCCGCCGGCGATGTGAGCCACGTCACGTGGGGCGGCTCGGGCCGGGCGGCCAGGCCCGGCAGCAGGCAGGCCGTGCGCACGACGTCGCCCAGCGCCCCCAGTTTGATGATGAGCACGCGCGGCCCCATCGGTTCATAGTGCGGACAGGCTTCGCAGAGGCGATGCCACGCGCACGGGCGGTCGCCTCGGTATAGGCGGCAGTCGAGGTGCAAAAACATTACAACTCCCCGCCGTCGCGGCGGGCGGCTCCCACGATCGCGGACGGCTGGGTTATTTTGACTTAAACCGGCCGGCAAGGGAAAGCGAAAACCGCGTCGGGACGGACCGGCTTTGATCTTTCATCGAAATCGCAGTATTCCAACCACCAAGGCACAAAAGCACCAAGAGATCTAAGACGCGCGATAGTGTCAATCTCGATCGTATTAGTCACCCGATCAACGAAATCCCCGCACATCGAACCGCTTACATGAGGTTGATTTGTCTCATCTTAGCGTCTTGGTGGCTTGGTGGTTCAATCCAATAGCTGGGGGGCCGAAGGATCAAGGGCGCCGGCGATCCGATCGGTGGTCCGCGGGTGCGGTTCGGCGGCCCCCCCCGCAAGCGCCCGCTCGCCGCGTTGGAATAGGCTTGATTCTTCTCAGAGCGGGGGCTAAATTATTTTCTTTGTCCGCGGTTTGCGCGAATTGCGGATGTGGAATCCGGACCCCACCGGCCGGGTTGACGCTCAATCCAGTCCCTGCGAGGAACCCATGGGCAGTGTTATCAAGAAGCGGCGCAAGAAAATTCGCAAACATAAATACAAGAAACTTCTCAAGCAGACCCGTCATAAACGCAGTTGACCGGGATCGAGTTCCGGCACGATGCCGGCACCGCGCGGATACGCCGGGCGGGGGGCTATATGCTGCCATCGGCCGGCTTTCTCGTCGCGATTCCGATCCCGTAACAGGTCTATCCGGTCGGAGTCGCCACTGATCCGTTATGACGACGACTGGCGCGTTGGTGTTCCATAGAGTGGCTACGCCCCCGCGGGGGTCGGCACGGTTCGCGGCGCCGGCGCCCGGTTGACGCCGGGTGCGGGCGGAGGCATAGTGAACAATGGCCGGCTTGGCGCGGGGGCAAGTTATGTCAGCCGCCGATCCCGCATCCGGCGGCGGGGCGGATGCCGAGCGCGGCCACGATCGTGATCCGGATGAACGATCGCGATTTCGACAGGCGCCCAACTTGCCTGGGGCGAGACACCGACGATGCCCGACTTTGCCGCCGCGCTCGAAAATCTTAATCCCCAGCAACGGGCGGCCGTTACCACACCCGACGGCCCGCTGCTCGTGATCGCGGGGGCCGGTTCGGGCAAGACGCGCGTCATCACCTACCGCATCGCCTGGCTGGTACGCGAACACGAGGTGGCGCCGTGGGAGATATTCGCCGCCACCTTCACCAACAAGGCCGCCGAAGAGATGCGCCATCGGGTCGCCCGCCTGCTGCCGGGGGCCGACATCGCCCGCCTTTCGATCTCCACATTTCACTCGCTTTGCGTCGGCATCCTGCGGCGCGAAGCCGCCCTCGCCGGTCTCACCTCACGCTTCACGATATGCGACGACACCGATCAACTTGCTCTCATTAAAGATTGCCTGCGCAGTCTTGACATCACCGCCTCGGCCGTCCGCCCCGAGCAGGTGCGCGGCTGGATCACGACGGCCAAGATCCTGATGCTCGGTCCCGACGAGGCCCGGCGCCAGCTCTCGGCCGATTTCGGCCCCGCCTGCGCCCAGGTTTACGCCCGCTACCAGGAGCGCCTGCTGGCCAACAATGCCGTCGATTTCGACGACCTGATCCTCCATGTCGTTCGCATCTTCCAGGGCCATCCGGACGTGCTTGCGCGCTACCAGGAACGCTGGCGCTACATCCTCGTCGACGAATACCAGGACACCAACCGCGTCCAGTTCGAGTTCGTCCGCCTCTTGGCGGAGCGCTACGGCAACATCTGCGCCGTCGGCGACGAGGACCAGAGCATTTACTCGTGGCGGGGCGCCGAAATCGAGAACCTGCTCAAGTTCCCCGAATTGTTCGACGGCACGCGCATCGTCCGCCTCGAACAGAATTACCGTTCGACCGAAACGATCCTGCGCGCCGCCAGCGCCGTCATTGCCCACAACACCCAGCGCCTGGGCAAGGACCTGTGGAGCGAACTGGGCCTGGGGGAGCCGATCACCTTTTTTGCCGGCTTCAACGAACACGAGGAGGCCGCCCAGGCGGTCGAGACGATCCTCTGGCTGCACAAGGTGCGCCGCGTCGCGCTGGCCGAAATCGGC
>JAMCWS010000436.1 GCA_023480605.1 bacterium | reverse complement strand
ACGTTCTGGCGTGCGTCGTGCTGGGTGCGGCGCTCTGGAGCGGCGAGGAGCACGACCCCGCCCGCGCCTTCATCCACACCCTCCCCTTCTCCCGCGCCCGCCTGCTGTGGCTCAAACTGGCCGCCCTCTGGCCGGCGTTCGCGCTGCTCACTATCTTGTGGCTGATCTTGTGGCTGGCCATGCTGGGCATGTTGAGTCTCATCGACATTAAGATAGGTCGCCATCCGGAAAGTTTTCTTTTAGCCGATTTTGGCAAACGCGCCCTGACGCCGGGGATCATCATTTCCTACGTGGCCATCACGCTGGTCCTGGGCGTGTTCGGCGCGATCGTGGGGGCGGCGGCCCAGCTTCATTTCCGCACGGCGATCCTCTCGACCTTGGTCGGCATCGTGACGGCCGCGCTGCTGAACGGGATGGTGCTCCTCGACGCCTTTATCCGCGTCGGCGCGGCCCATGAAGAACTGGACGCCGCCATCCTGGCGCCGACGCTGGCGCGCGCCCTGGTGGCGCTGGGTCTCATGGGCGGCTGGCTGTTTTTCGTCTTCTGCCGCACGGCGCTGCGCGAGCAGGGCCCCACGGCCCGCTCCCTGCTCGGCCTCCTCTGGATCGTCGGCGCCGCCGAAGTCTTCGCCGTGGCCTTCTTCACCAACTGGCGCGATTTGGTGTTTATCCTGTTCGGAGCGTAGACGACGGAAAAATGAACCGCAAAGACGCAAAGGCGCAGAGAATATATGAAAGATAATAAACATGTGTATTAATATATTAAATAATAAATTTGGAACGGCATTTCTTTGCGTCTCTGCGTCTTTGCGGTTAATTGAAATTGATCCGAAGGCCTGATCACATGGAAACACACCTCAAACGCTTCGGCTGGCTCTACCTGACGCTGGCGGCCCTCGTCGCCGTGCCGCTGGCCATCATCCGCGCCCAGCGCGTCCCGCCGCTCAACCCCGCGACCCTCCGCGCCTGGGCCGGCTGGCTCGACGGCCGGATGGAAAAGCGTTTTGGCCCGCCGGCCAAAGTCTCGCCTGAACAAATGGCCCGGGAGTATCCGGCGACCGAGCGCATCACAAGCGACCCGCGCTTCGAACTGGTGCGCGAAGCCGGCTACGACACCGTCGCCGCGCCGATTTTCGCCTCGATGATGACCGGCCTGCGCCGGCGCTACGGCCCCGCCCTCGATGCCTGGGCGGCCTGGTCCAAGGGTCCCCTTTATTACACGCACGTGACGCGAGACCTGGATATCCTCACCAGTTCGGTGCTGGCGGCGAAATCGCCCCAGGAACGATTGGCGGTCGTCAATGAAGTCAGCCACGTGCCCAACTTCCTGGCCGTTCAGACGCGGACGCAACTCGAACGCGCCCTGGGCGAAAGCCGTCTCGTCCCCGCCGCGAGCGACGCCGACTGGTCGGCCGCCTTGGGCCGCTTCGACGCCGCCGCGCACATGGCCGATCCCTTCAGGGTCGATTATGTGATCGGCCATCTTATCGCCGTCGCCTGCCGGGTGATCGGCTACGCGGGCTTCGACTCGCTCCTGGCCGCCCGACCGCTCGCCGGCGACGTGCCCACCACCACCGGCGCCACGGCCTCCGAATCCGCTCCTCTCGACCGCGCCGCGCTGACGCGCCTTATCGCCCTGCGCGCCACCGATCCGCAGTTGGGTCGGCTGACGTTGCTGCAAGAAAAAAGGTTCGCGGTCGTTCAGCTCATGGAATCCGCCGTGGAAGGGGAGCGTAATCCCTATGGGTCGTTGTACATGCTCGCCGCCGCGGCGTCGGCCGCCCGCCAGCGCGACCTGATTCACGACCCGGCCTTGCGCCGCTGGGCCGACGCCTACGCCCAGCGCTTAAAGCTGGATCGCCAATTGCATAATGACACCGAATTGTTTGTCCGCGGCGGCTTGGCGTGGACGACCGTTCCGGCGGCGCGCCGGTTCCTCTCCGAAGCGCTCACCCGCGAGGCATCTCTGCTTAAGGACTTTCCGCTGTCCCCCGCCCAGCGCCGGGGGCTCGATCCCTGGACAATGGCGTTCATCAGTCAAACCTATTTCTGGGCGCAGCCCAATTTCCTCGAAGCCCTCACCCGCACCCGCGTTTCAATGACCAAGGGACGGCTGCTGGAGGCGGCCTTCGCAGCGCGACTTTGTCGCGAGGCGCATGGCCGTTGGCCCGAGCGGCTGTCCGACCTTGTCCCCGCTTACCTTCCCGCCGGCTCGCTCGACCCCGCTTGGTGGGCCGCCCGCGCCGACGCCACCGATCTCGGCCCCAACACGCCCTTCCTGCCCTACCGGATCGGCTGGCTCCCAACCACCGACCCCGAGACCCGCGCAACCCTCTGGGGCCAGAGCCTGCCGCTGCGGGAACTGCGCTCGCATGGAACCTTTTTTGACCAATTCGATCCATCCCAAGGCCGAATCACCACTGGGTTCATGGGCGAGGGGTTGCGGCAGCCGGTTCTCCCGCTAGCCATTGCCGAGGCGTTTTCGCGTCATCCTCGCCTTGTCGAATCGGCCGAGGTGTCGTGGACGCCCACCAGTCCGCAGTCCTGGCGCAACGCCCCCGAATCGACGGCCTGGCATCCGCTTAATCCTGAACTGGCCTGGCGTGTGACCGATCGCTGGATCGCCGAGCAGGAGGCCCAGCGCCGCCGGAGCGAGGCGATCAATCGGACGCCGGCGACGTTTGTGCCGATCAATCCCCAGGGCCCGCCGCCCAATATGATTGCGCCGGGTCCGCCCGCCGTAACCTCGTCGCCTGCCCCAGTCCGTGCCGACCGAGCCACCACCGGCGCCGCCGCGATGGATTTGGACACTCGCATTCAAAAAGAAAGGGAACTGGCCGATCGCGGCGTCGCGCCGGGTTCGCCCGAGTGGAACGCGGCCCTCGGCCTGCCGCAACGCCCCACTCCGCTTTCGGGCGCGGATTCGGAGGCGGTTCCTCAACCGCCGCCCGCCGCGACGGCCGACACCATCGGCGCCGCGCCCGACACCATCGGCGCCATCCGCCTGACCGCCAAACTCCGGGCCCCGGCGCGCGTGCTGGCGGTCTGGTCGCCTGGCCCCGACGGCCGCGACGACGGCGCCCGCCTCGCCTACGACCCCACCAACGGCACCGTCAGCCCCGGCGACATCATTGTTTACCCGCAGGGTTATTGAGAAACTGACTATAAAAATCCGGCGGCGCGGAGTATACATTATCCCGAGGCGATTTCCGCGCATCCGAGCCTTTGCGGCGCAAAATAATTGACCGAGCAACCGAGGAGCCGATGCCGTGACGATTCATCTGAAGCGGTTTGGCTGGTTGTATCTGACCCTCGCGGTGATGGCTGCCGTACCGGTTATGATCATCCGCGCTCAGCGCGTTCCGCCCCTCGACTTCAAGACGATCCGCGCCTGGGCCGCCTGGGTCGACGGTGAAATGGCACGTCGCTACGGCCCCCCGGCCAAGGTTTCGGTGCAGGCATTTCTTGATCAGCATCAGGAACTGAGAGGCTGGCCGGATCCCCTCTATCGCCTGGTGGTGTTCGAAGTGGAACCCGACGCAGCCGGCGCGCCCATCCTAGCGCCCATGCTGGCGACCATGCACCGTATGTATGACCCCGGCCTTGCTGCGTGGGAGGCCTATTGCCATGGTCCCTTGGTCTATACGCCCCTGACGCGGGAACTGGACGTCCTTAACAGCCCCGCCCTTGATGGCAAGAACCACTGGGATCGGTATGGCATGGCGGTTGCCGACCGCGATGTCGGGCATTTCGATGGCGCGGTCAATATGGAGCGGACCTTCGGCGCCCAACGGCTCGGTGGTTCTCTCGTGACAGACGCGGATTGGCTGGCGGCCCTCGCGCATTTCGACGCCGCCGCGCACGCGGTTGATATCACCCGGGCCGGCAGCCCTTACACCCAATACCGTTCCGCTCAGTGGCGACAAATCGCCTATAGCGGCTTCGATTCCCTGATGGCTGCCCGGCCGCTGAACCTTGACGATCCACCGACTTCGGCTGGCGCCGCGCTCGATGGCGCGGCGTTGGCGCGGCTGGTGGCCCAGCGCGCCGCCGACCCTCGGTTGGATTCGCTGGCGTCCGCGCTTCATCAGAAATCCATGATTCCCGATCTCATCGACTCCCACCTGATGTGGGGGCGCCCTGCCACCCAAGGAGATACCTTGGAATTGAGATCGGCGGAACTCCTTGGATTCGCCTTATCCGTATCTGAACAGCGCGATCGGTTCCGGCATGCCTCCCTGCGGCGTTGGGCCGCGGCCTTTTCCAGGCGACTGGAGTTGAGCGACAATTGGAGTTCAATGCCCAATGATACACTTTATGGCAATGGGTGGGTGTGGACGGCCATCCCGGATATTCGCGTCTTTCTGCGAAGGGCCATCGCCCGCGAACCCGTTTTGTTCGAAAGCTTTCCCCTCAACGCCGAAGAGCGCCGCGATCTCGACCCCTGGACGATGGCATATCTGAATCTGGAGCCTTTCGGATCGCTTTCCAGTTACCAGAAATTTTACATCAGCACCCGTGTAACGATGACCAAGGGTCGCCTGCTGGAGGCGGCCTTCGCGGCGCGGGCCTATTGCCGCGAGCGCGGCCGCTGGCCCGAGCGATTGGATGAACTCGTCCCCGCTTATCTACCCGCCGGCTCGCTCGAGCCCGCCTGGTGGGCCGCCCATCGCGACGTGTCCAACTACGGCCCCAACACGCCTTATCTCCCCTATCACATCGGATGGCTCGCGACAGATAACCGTCTCCGTATGGCCCTCTGGGAACAGAGCCTGCCACTGAGTCCCTTGAATCAGTATTCCCCGCTTTTCTATTCGCTCGATCCATCCGACGGCCTGCTTGACTGTGGAGACACCGGCAATTGGACCACCACGCCTGCCG
>JAMCWS010000240.1:12518-22626 GCA_023480605.1 bacterium | reverse complement strand
CGGCCCTCCTGTCCGGGCCCAGCCACGCCGAGGAAGTGGCCCTCCGCCTGCCGACGACCGTTGTTGCCTGCGCCGCAGACCCGGCGCGCGCCCAGGCCGTCCAGGCGGCGTTTTTCCGCCCCTTCCTGCGCGTCTACACCCACGACGACATGCTCGGCGTCGAACTGGGCGCGTCGATCAAGAACGTCATCGCCATCGCCGCCGGCATCTCCGACGGGATGGGGTTCGGCGACAACACTCGCGCGGCGCTCATGACGCGCGGCCTGGCCGAGATCGTCCGCCTGGGTTTGGCCGCCGGGGCGCGGCTGGAGACGTTTCTGGGCCTCTCGGGCGTGGGCGACCTCATCGTCACGGCCACCAGCCGCCACTCGCGCAACCACACCTTCGGCGAATACCTCGCCCAGGGGCTCAGTTGCGACGAAGCCCTCGCCAAGGTCGGCATGGTCGTCGAAGGCTACCCCACGGCCGAATCCGCCCTCCTCCTTGGCCGCCGTTGGGGCGTCGATATGCCCATCACCGAAGCGATCTATCGCATTCTCTACGAAAACGTCCCCCCTAGGGAAGCCGTCGCCGGCCTGCTGACCCGCGACCCCAAACCCGAGAATTATTAATAGAATATTTGGCCGCGAAGTGTCTGGCGCGGCCTGCCGCAATCAAATAAAACCCTACAAGCGCGGTGGCGCCGAGCGTAAAATGTTTCTCAATGCCAGGTATCCTGTCTGGAGTTCAAGCTTCAACTTGATATTTGAACCGCAAAGACGCAAAGGCGAAAAGAAGACCATATTCAGTCGCCTTCGGATTTTCGATGATCCAAATTCCTGCCGGAATAACATGACTCGGCTCTTTGTTCCTTTGCGCCTCTGCATCGTTTCGGTAAAAAATAGGTTCGCCCAACTTCAATAACTGAATTGGTCGGCTTTGACTTTGCCCCTGAAAATCCAGTAAATCGATATCGTATACGCCAGCACAAACGGCATGCCAATAATGGCGATGACGAGCATGTTTTTAAGCGTCAGTGCGGAACTGGCGGCGTTGTAGATCGTCAGGCTGTTGGCCGGGTCGAGGCTCGAGACGATCATGTTGGGAAAGACCCCCACGCCGAAAAGCGTGATCAGCGCCGCGATCGCGCAGGCCGACGAAACGAACGCCCGGCCCGGCTGGCCGAGGTAAATGCTGCGCGGGATGTTGGCGATGGCCAGCACGTTCAGCACCACCAGCACCCACATGGCCGGGTAGGCCTTCAGGTTGGCGATCATCGACGGCACGAGCGCCAGCGTGAAGATCGTCGTCAGCACATACATGATGATGAAAAACGGCAGCGTCTTGAAAATCCAGCCGCGCACCTTCTCGTGCAGAGGGCCTTCGGTCTTGAGGTAAAGGTAGACCGACCCGTGCATCATGAAGATCGAAAGGTTGAAGATCCCCACGAGCAACGGATAGGGCTTGAGCAGACCGAGGAACGACCCCGCAAACTCGCCCCGCGCGTCCACCGGTATGCCGACGACCATGTTGCCGATGGCCACCCCGAACAGAATCGACGCGACGAAACTGCCCAGGCTGAAGAGCAAGTCCCACATCGACCGCCACCAGGCCATGGGCTCCTTGCCGCGCAGCTCGATCGCCGCGGCGCGGAAAATGAGCATGAACAAGAGGATCATGAAGGCCAGGTAAAAACCCGAGAAGGCCGTCGCATAGGCTTCGGGGAAAGCCGCGAACAACGCCCCGCCGGCCGTGATCATCCAGACTTCATTGCCGTCCCAAACGGGGCCGATGGAGTTGATCAGCGCGCGCCGCTCCTCGTCGCCGCGGCTGAACAGGTGGAGCGCGCCGACCCCCAGGTCGAAGCCGTCCAGAATCGCGTAGCCGATGAGGAGAACGCCGATCAGCACGAACCAGATGATGTTGAGATCCATGAGGCTTGCTCCCGTTGAGGTGATCGTCCCGTTATACTTGGCCGAACTGCGACTTGCCGCGGCGGCTGATGGCGTCGAGGAAATCGTCGGGCGGATGATGCGGCTCCAGTTCATCCGGCCCCATCGCCTCCGGGCCCTCCTTGATCCGGCGGTCCAGCACCCATAGAAACAGGAGGAAGAGCAGCGTGTAGACTAGCGTGAACATCGTCAGCGAAGCGATCACCTCGCCCCGGCGCACCACCGGCGAGAAGCTGTCGGCCGTGCGCAGCAGGCCCCAGACGCTCCACGGCTGGCGGCCCACCTCGGCGGCGATCCAGCCTACTTCGTTGGTGACGAACGGGAAAACGACCGAGAAGACAAAAACCCACATCAGCCAGCGCTGGTCGAACAGCTTGCGCCGCCAGAGCATGATAAGTGCGAACAGCGTCAGCGCGACATAATACGTTCCCAGGGCGACCATGAGATGATAGGCCTGGAAGCTGATCTGAACCGGCGGCCGGTCGGCGGAGGGCACCTGGTCGAGTCCCGGCACCGGGGTGGTCGTGTTCCCGTAAAGCATGAAGCTGAGCATGCCGGGCAGGCCCACGCCGAACTTCACGCGCCCCTCGGCGTCCGATGGGATGCCGAACAGACTGAGGGGCGTCGACGGCCTGGTTTGGTAAATCCCCTCGAAGGCGGCCAGCTTCGCGGGCTGATGGCGGGCGACGACGCGCGCGCTCCAATCGCCCGTGACGAGTTGGCCCAGCGCGCCCAATGTCGCGACCAGCAGGCCGATGACGAAGGCCCGCCGCGCCAGGTTCCCGTGGCGGCCCTTGAGGAGGTAATACGCCGTCACGCTCATGACGAAAAACGAGCCTTGGATGAGCGCCCCAAGCAGGACGTGCGACAGGCGCACGACGCTCGAAGGATTGAAGACCATCGACGCGAAACTGGTGATCTCGGCCCGGGCCGCGGCGCCCGTTCCGACGATGTGAAAGCCGGCCGGCGTCTGCTGCCAACTGTTCGCGACGACGATCCAGACGGCCGAAAAGATCGATCCCAGGCACACCATCAGCGTGGCGAAGAAGTGGGTGCGCCGGCTGACCTTGTCCCAGCCGAACAGCAGGATGGCCAGGAAGCCCGACTCCAGGAAGAATGCGAAGATCCCCTCAGCGGCCAGCGCCGAGCCGAACACGTCGCCCACGAAGCGCGAATAATTCGACCAGTTGGTGCCGAACTGGAATTCCATGACGATGCCCGAAGCCACGCCGATGGCGAAGCTCAAGCCGAAGATCTTCACCCAGAACTTGGTCATGGCCTCGTAGACGGGATTGTTCGTCTTGAGAAACATGCCCTCCATGACGACCAATATCACCCCCAGTCCGATGCTGAGCGGCGGGTAGAGATAGTGAAACATGACGGTAACCGCGAATTGAATCCGCGACAACATGGCGACGTCCAGGTCCATGATGGGGCGCTCTTTCGTGCCGTGGTCGTAAGGCGAACAGCTGATGGAGGTTGAATTTCGGAACCGCGGGCGGCCGGTTTCGCACCGCCCGCCTCAAGCACTCAGGCTATCATATCGTTGGAAAAAGTCCACACCTAACGATTACCTTTTTGCCTATGCCTCCGGCGATGGTTCCGCGATTCCATACGAAAAGTCCGGTCGGACGTATCAGGCCTTTTAGACCACGAGCGCCGGTCAAGACCCCCCATCCGTGCCGAAGTTATCTGTTGAGGACGCGCCGCTATCGGCCTATCCTCGCTCTGGTTCGGCGGGCCGCCCGCGGCGAACCGCCGGCAAATCACCGAATCCGAAAAGGCAGGAACGATGTCACAGGCCAAAAAAATCACCGTCGCCGTCATCGGGGCCGGCAACCGGGGCTCCACCTTCGCCCAGATCATCCGCGATTTCCCCCAGCTGGCCGAAGTGACGGCCGTCGCCGAACCGCGCCAGGATTACCGCGAACGCTTCGCCCGCGAGCGTGGCCTCAAGGCCGACATGGTCTTCGAATCCTGGGAGCAGTTCGCCTCGCGCCCGCGCATGTGCGATGCCGTCGTCGTCAGCACGCTCGACCGCGACCATGCCGCCCCCGCCGTCGCCTGTCTCGACCGCGGCTATCACATGCTGCTCGAAAAGCCGATGGCCCCGATGCTGGAAGATTGCCGCGCCATCGAAGCGGCCCAGCGCCGCGCCGGCACCATCGTTACGGTCTGCCATTCCCTGCGTTATCACAAGGGGTTCGCCAAGCTCAAGGAACTGATCGCCGCCGGCCGCGTCGGTCGGGTGCTGAGCCTGGATCAGCTCGAGCAGGTCGGCAACCTCCACCAGGCCCACAGTTTCGTGCGCGGCAACTGGGGCAACGAGGCGCGCCAGACCTTCATGCTGATGGCCAAGAGCTGCCACGACATCGACTTCCTCGCCTACCTGGCCGGCGCCGACTGCCGCCGCGTCACCTCGTTCGGATCGCTGAGCTACTTCCGGCGCGAAAACGCCCCCGCCGGCGCCGCCGACCGCTGCACCGACGGCTGCCCGCTTGAGCATCGATGCGTTTATTCCGCCATCCGGCAATATGCCACCGGAAACCTGGAGCAGTGGCCCAGGTCGGTGATCTGCGCCGTCCACACGCCCGAGGCGCACTACGAGGCCCTGCGTACGGGCCCCTACGGGCGCTGCGTTTGGAAATGCGATAACGACGTGGTTGATCACCAGGTCGTCGCGATGGAATTCGACCGCGAGATCACCGCCACTTTCACGATGACGGCCTTTACCCAGGGGGGCGGGCGCCGCATCCGCGTCCACGGCACGGAGGGCGACATCACCTTCGAAGAAGATCATTCGTCGTTGACCCTGCGCCCCTTCGGCGAACACAACGCCGAGGTGATCCGCTTTGGTCCCGAGCCCGGCGGCCACGGCGGCGGCGATGCGCGCGTCGTCCACAGTTGGCTCGAGGCGATGCGGCGCAGCGACCCCGGCCTGGTTCTCACAAACGTCCAGGAGAGCTTGAAGACGCATACGATCGTCTTCGCCGCCGAGCGCTCGCGCCGCGAACGACGGATGGTCGAGATGGCCGAAATGACCCCCTGACCACGTCTTCGGCTCATCGCCTACTTATTTTAAAATATGCTCGATGAAACCTTATTTATTGTATAGTTCATAAATTATTAATTATGGACTGGCGTTTCAGATACCGGCAGCTTAGGCAAACGCCGGCCGCTGCGCCTCGTAGGCTTCCCGCACTCGTTCGCACATCGGGTCCAGCAGGGCCGCCTTGAATCTCAGCAGGTCGGCGCAGGCCAGTGTCTCGATCGCGGGAGGGGAACCGCCCGTCGCCCCGATGCCCATGCGCCGCACCATGACGTTGGCCAGGCTCACGATGCAGGCCAGCGGCTTGTTGGTCAGCGTCGGTGGAATGGTCTTTTCCAGATCGTGGTGGAAACGGGCGGCTTCGGCCACCGAGTCGGCCAGCCGCCACTTGCGGATCGCCAGCCCGCCGACCGTCATGTGATTGAAATACTTGAGTTCCTCGTTCTCCACGATGTAGAGCGGGATGGCGCCGGCATCGGCGCGTTCGCGGAGCGAGTGATATAGTTCCGGATGCTGGCGGTAAATAATCAGCTTGCCCACGTCGTGCAGCATCCCGGCGATGAACGATTCCTCGGTTTGGGCGGTGTGGAGAAAGTCGGCCAGAATATAGCTCCCGATGGCGCAGGCGATCGCGTGATCCCACATGTCTTGAACCAGCGTGTCGCCGGCGTTGAACAGTTCACCCGTGGCGGCGACGACGACGACGTTGCGCAACTGACGCAGCCCCAGCCGCACCATCGCCTCGCTGATGCTCTGCGACGGTATGCGTCCGACGTAGAACGGTGAATTGGCCGTATGGAGCAGCCGCTGGGTTAGCGAGGGATCCTGGCGCACCAGTTCATCGATTTTCCGGGTCGTCACGTCGGGATCCTGGATGAGTTCCAGGGCCTGCGTCGCCACGGCCGAAAGGACCGGCAAATCCTGGTCGGTTATCTGAATGTCGACAGCCATCAGCTTTTCCTTTCGGACATCAACCGTTGCTATTCCCGAGCGTTGGCGCGGGGAAGGCCGCCATATAACCTATCGCCCGAAACCGAACCGATCTTGAGCGCTGTGTGCACAATAATAAATGGGACGGTCGATATAATTAATGATCGGGATGGTACATCGGAGTTGACTGGGTTTGCGCCTCGCGCGGAGTGTCGGCCGTCACCAACACCACCCGCCGCTCGCCGGGCCGATAAGGCCGGGCCTCATCGCGGTGCTGGCGCACGCGGCCGTCTTCGCGCCAGGTCCAGGTGCCGGTCGAGGGGGCATAATAGACGTCGCCGTCGGGGTAATAGATCGAACCGGCCGGGGCCGGCGGCGCGGGCGCGGCGCGGGGGGCAAGGTAAGCATTGTGCGCCCGAACGGCCCGGGTAGAGGAGAGCGTTCCACCGGCGGCGTGACCGGTCGCTCCCAGTGCCGAATCCGCGAGCTCAGTCGAACCTCCCAGCGTGCACGCCATCGCCAGCGCCGCCACGCCTCCCAGGCCACACAGCGCCCGCCAATCGCGAAGGACATCGATCCGCTTCATCATCGCCGCGCCCTTCGCGTCCTGGTTTGCCGAATGTCCAAACAAATTCAGACACGGCGGGGCACCGGTTTGTTCCATCACCCGCGCGCACTGGCAAGTCGTTTATATTCAATGCTCCGCGCAAAAACCAACCGCGCGAGGGATGGCCGACGGCCCATTCATGCCACCGGTTTCATCCGGGCTTCCCATTCTCCCAGCAGTTTGCGGTGGTCTTTCATCACGTCGGCGTAACGCGCCTCCTCGTAGAGGTTTTTCGTTTCCCACGGATCGTTTTTCATGTCGAAAAGCATTTCGACCGGGTCGCCCTCGTAATGCACATATTTGTATTGCGCGGTGCGCACCGTCCGGCCCACCTCGTGGGTTTCGCAAACGACGAACTCGCGCCATTCGGTGAGGGAATTGCCTTCGAGCAGGGGCCGCAGGCTGCGCCCCAGCGCGCCCGGCGGCGGTTGGATGCCGGCGTAATCGCACATCGTGCTCATCACGTCGAGCCCCGAGACCAGGTGGTCGGCATCGCGCAGCGCCGCCTGCACGCGCCCGGGGCACGAAACCACGAACGGCACCTTGACCGACTCGTCATACGGATACCACTTGGACACGTGGCCGTGGCAGCCGGCCCCCTCTCCGTGGTCCGACGTGAAGAAAATCACCGTATCGCCAGCGAGGCCCGTGTCCTCCAGCGCGTCAAGCAGCGATCCGATGTTGGCGTCCAACATCTCGATCTGTCGGCTGTAAATATAGAGGTAATAGCGCCACTGCATCGTGTTGAAGTCGGGCCCGCGCGCGCTGTCGACCCGCATGGGCGCTTTCGGCCGGATCTTGTTGTTGGGCGGCAGGGGCGGTAGTTCGGCCGCGATCGACTCAAAGGGCAGTTCACGCGGCACCAGGGCGTCGTTCTGGATGGCCCAATAGCAGATGTCATGCGGTTGCATGAACGAGGCGACGAGCACGAAAGGCCGGTCGCTCGCCCGGTTGCGCAAATAAGCCTCGCAATCGTCCGAGACGATCGTATCGTTCAAATCGCCCTGGCCGGCGCCGCTGTTCAGCATCCGGAAGCCGGGGATATCAAGTGGATACGTTTCGGGCAGGTGCCATTTGCCGGAATAGAGGCACTCGTAACCCGCCCGGCTGAACCATTGGCCGAGGTTCGGAATGCTTGGATGAATATTCGGCCGGGCATTGCTGATCACGCCGGTTTCGACCGGCATCCGCCCGGTCATCAGGCTGCTGCGCGCCGGGCAACAAACCGGATTGGTGCTGTGTGATCCGTAAAAGGTCGCGCCCTGGCCAATCAGTCGGTCGATGTTGGGCGTGTAGATAAACGGACAGCCGTGGGCGGCGATGTAATCGAGCCGCAACTGGTCCGAGATGATGAAAAAGAAATTGGGGCGCGCATGGCCGGCCGGGGCCGGCGCTCCGGCGGCCCGGGCAGTGGCGAGTGGGCCGAATCGCCCGGCGGCCGGACCGAGTGCCTGTTCCGCAATGATGGCTCCGGCGCCCAGGGCGCCCGCCTTGAGAAACGAACGCCGGGTGATGGCGCGCGCCGGCGCGCCGGCCATCGATTCGCCGGCCGCTTTCGGACTGCCCGCCGAAACATTCTTGTATCGATCGACATGTGCCATCGCGGTTGCTCCTGTTTTCGCCGTCTCCCCACCCCATTAAAAATCGTTCTCGTTCTCGTTATCGTAATCGCGGCCGTTATCCTACGCGTGTCCACTATATGTTCCGCCGCCAGTTCGTCAGCGTTCGGTTCCGGCGGTTGTGGCAGCGTCGCTGTTTGCCGCAGCGTCGCCCGTCGCCATCGCCGTCTCGGCCGTCGACGCCGCCGGGTCGAGCAGGAGGCCGACCAGTCCGTTGACGGCGAACAGCAACCGGCCTGCATCATCGGTGTAATAGACCATTGGCAGCGTGCCCGGCCCCAGGTGCTGGAACGCGTGGAGCCGGGTGGGAATCGTATTCTTCCGTTCGTTGATGACCTTGCGGACCTGGCGGCCGCGCCCCTCACGGACGCCGCGCCGGCTCGGATCGACGTCTTCGCCGCCCAACTCATATTCCTTGGCGTCGCGCCAGGCCAGCGAGTGGCCGGGCTTGGGCTGGTCGAATTCGTCGAGCAGCGTGAAGGCGGCCGGCTCGGGCCGGTGCGGCCAGCGTTGGACGGCGTCGAACAAACCCCACGACATCGCGCAGGCCCCGGGCAGCCGGAGGGTGCGGCGCCGCTCGCCCGCGGTCAGTTCAAACTGGCCGTCGCGGAATCGGCCCGCTTTTTCGAGGACTGTTTCGGCGAGCGTGCGCCCTTCGCGGTCGCGCATTTCCGAGCGGAATCGCCAGGCCAGCGGCGTGGCCAGCGGATCGTTGGCGCAGGTCAGTTCCGCATCAAGGTGTTGGCGGTGGTTCCCCGGGCAGACTTTTTCTTGCGTGACCTGCAACACGAAACGCCCGGCACGCGCGCCCCCCTTCGCCACCCGCCCGATCGTCAGCAGCCCTTGCTGGAAACTCAGGCCGATGAGCTGGTAAATACGGTAGACATTGCGCCAATTCCCCCACGGATCGAAGGACGCCGCCGGCGGCTGATAACCGCCCATCGCGTCCCACAGGGCATTAAGCGGAAAAAGGTGGTCGACGGTAAATGATTGATCGGGCATGAAGAGTCCTCGTTGATCGGCATATAAACATCAATTGACCACCTCGGAACAAACGGATCAACAATAAAACAAGCCGCGAGAGTCAAAACGCGCGATTGCGCGCAAGAAGCGGGAACGCCAGGCGCGGCCGAAGCCGTTTTGCCGGTTTTGGATGAGGGGCGCCCGATCAGCGATTTTTGAGCAATACGTTGCGGGCCGTCTGGAGGTGCTTGGCGATCTCGTCTTTTTTGCGGTGGATCGCCCGCTCGGAGGCGCGGCCGTGATCGGCGTTCATGAAGCCCAGCAGCGTGCGCCAGGTCTTCTTTATGGCCGGCTCATCGGCGAAACGGTCGATGCAGAGCGCCTTGCGCGCCTCTTCGACCGAGGTGATCTCCACGTCAAGACTGATTTTCATGAGGCGGTCGATTTCCCGTTCGCGCAGAAAGGTGAGGATCTGCTCGCTCTCGGCGTTGTCCTCGGCGATGGCCAGCACCTGGTTGACGCACCAGCCATGCATCAGGCCGATCAACACGCTGCCCGGTTGCGTGGTGAAAACCGCCTTGAGCCGCGCGGGCGGCCACGCCTGGCAATGCTCGGCGATCAGATCACCGTGACGCAGCAGCAACGGGTAGGTGCGCTCCGGGCGCCGTTGCATCAGGTTGGCCTCGATGATGCGCCACTGGCGGTCGGGATCGGATTCGGTCGACAGCACCGCGATTAATTCGTGCGTGGGCAGGTGCTCGGTGGCGGGTATCGGCTTGGCGGTGGGCGGCTGGGGCTCGGGCGCCGCCGTGGGAGCCGGCGGCATCGACCTCGTCCCGTCGGAAGGCAGCGACCGGCGCGGCGCCGAATGCGGCCTGTCCTGCGGCTGGGATTGCGACTCACCCCGCGTCGCCGATTGCGGCGCGCCTTGCGGTTCCGGTTTTACTGCGGATCGTTCGTGCGTCGCGGGGCGGGCGGCGCCCGGCGATCGGCCGCCCCCGAACGAAGC
>JAMCWS010000240.1:0-12508 GCA_023480605.1 bacterium | reverse complement strand
GCCGGTTGCGCGTCCGCCGCCGGCCGCGGCGGAACGTACCTGGGGCGCGGCCGGCCGCCGTTGGCCGGGGGGGGGCGGTTGCGCCGGTTGCGGAGCATTCGGCGTGACCGGCCATACCAGCGGGAATCCGTCCACGTCGTAAATATTCAGCATGCGATTGGTGTCGGCATCGTAAATCGTCACCCGCGAGCGGAAGAATTGCCCCGATGGGTAATTGAAGCTCAATCGGAGGCTGTGGTAGACGTTGCCCTCGCGGAACGCCGTGACGGTTTCGCGGCTGTATATTTGCCGGTGGTAGATGTTGATCAGGAAATCGGCGGAAAAGGTTCCCCGCGTCTCGCTGATGACGATGGGGATGCGCAGCGACTGGATCACCTCGACCGGGTTGGGCGAATCGTGCTCGCGGATCTCCTCGTCGATCCATTTGCCCCACTGGCGGCCGAAAAGGAATGTGCGCATGCCGTTGGCCATCGTCGCGCTCAACGCGACCAGACGGTTGGTGACGGGATCGAGCAGCAGGGCCGCCTCGCCCAGGTCGATGACGGCGAAACGCAGCATCGCCTGCTCGGCGGTCAGGTGCAGGATTTGCGCCTTGCGTTTTTCAAATTGGTAGTAGATTCCCCCCTGGGGATCCGACTGCAGCATGAGCATCCGCGTGGCGGGACCGATTAGCAGGCCCTCGATTTCGATTTCGCGGAACAATATGGCCGCACTGTCAAGAGGTTTGTTTTTTAACGCCATGGCCTTCATCCTCGCCGGCCCTCCGGGTCGCCGGCTGCCCGCCGGCACATCCTCATCGGGGTGAGCTGACGGGATTGACTTCCTTCAGGTCCGCCATGAATTCGCGTATCACCGCGTGGGGCGAATTGAGTAACTGCTCCATGGATCCGGTCTCGATAATCTTGCCCTCCGAAAGGAATGAAAAACGATCCCCAACGGCTTTCGCGGAGCGCAAATCATGTGTGACAACGATTGATGTTACCCCAACTCGCCTCTGAGTTTCACGGATTAATTGATCGATGACGGCGCTGGTGATCGGATCCAGTCCGGTGGTCGGCTCATCATAAAGCATGATGTTGGGATGCGCGGCCAGCGCGCGGGCCAGGGCGGCGCGTTTCTTCATCCCCCCGGAGATCTCGGCCGGGCTCAGGCCTCCGGCATCGGCCAGGTTGACCATTTCCAGGAACTCGGCCGCGACCCGCTCGGCATCGGCAAGCGTCGCCGTGCCGTGCTCGATGGCATGAAAGGCCACGTTCTGCGCCACCGTCATCGAGTCGAACAGCGCCGACCCCTGAAAGAGCATCTGCACCTTGGCCAGGATGGGCCGGTTCCGCTTCCGGTTGCGCGTGTGGAGCCGCACCCCGTCGATGGACACCCAGCCGGTGTCGGGCAGCAACAGGCCGCAGATGTGCTTGATGAGAACGGATTTGCCTTCGCCCGACCTTCCCAGCACGACGTGGGTTTCGCCGTCGACAACTTCCAGGTCGACCCCGTCGAGCACCTGCTTATCGCCATAGCTTTTTTTAAGTTTGTGAATAACAATCATTGTTGGATCGCGTCGACCGCCGTCGTTGATGCCCCCCTTTTCCCGTCGATTTCATTCCCATGAACGCCGCCGCGGGCGCGGCGCTCAGGCAAGCGTTGCCGGCGACCAGTTGATGGGCGCGCCGTCGCCCCAGAGCGTTTCCAGGTCGTAATAGTCCCGCCCCTCGCCGTCGAACAGATGCACAATCACGTCGCCGTAGTCCAGCAACGCCCAGTGCAGGGCCGCCGGGTCGGGCTTCATAAGCGGGCGCACACCCTCTTCGCGCAGTTGGTTCACCAGTCGCGTCACCAGCGATTGCATGTGGGTGCTCGAACGGACGGTGGCGATGACGAAGGCGTCGGCGAATCCGCAAACGCCGCGCAAATCCAGCACCACGATGTTTTCGCCCTTTTGGTCGTCGATCAGCTCGGCAATATGGGCCGCCCGCTCTTCGAGGGTTGCCGTGGCCCGATCATTGTTCCGTGGCAAGTCTCGATCTCCTTTGCTCGCCGGCGCGTCTCCGGCCGCGCCTTGTTCCAATTCCAACGGCGTTTCCTTCCTTACGAACGCGCGCTCCCGGTTCCATCGCCCGCCAGCAGGCTCTGCCATTGGTCGCGCGGCAGATACGTCTTTAACGCCCGCAGCGCCTTGGGATGGAGGCGAAATCCCTTGCGGCCCAGCATGTGGCGCGCCTTGGCCTGGAGGGCCAGCGCGAATCCCTCTTCCAGGCTGCGTCGGGCCGTCTGCAAAACGGCGGGCGCCATCCCGCGGCGGCGGCACGGCTCGGCGAAATCGGCAATGAACAACGCCTGGGCCAGCGGCCCCATGCCGGCATCGCCCGTCGTGTGGAGCATGACGGCCTGCAGGATATCCGGTTCATTGATGCCATACTCGGCCTGCGCGACGGCGGCCGCATGGAATCCGTGCCAGGTGCTGGGGAAATCAAGGTCCTCGTCGGGGATGTGTATACTCAGGCGCTGTAAATCGGTGCGGATGAAGTCGGGGGCCAGTTCCTTGGATTGGTCGTGCAGCAGGCCGGCGATCGCCGCGTGCTCCACGTTGAGCCCATGCAGGGCGGCCAGCGCGCAACTGACATGAGTGACGCCCAGGGCATGCAGCATCCGCGCTTCCGACAATACCTGCCGCAGGCGGTCGAGCAGCGGCTGAACAAGATGCATCAGATTCGGGTGGGACGTCGCTAATCTGGAGCCGCCCATCGTTTGGTTGATATTGGCGTCCTTTCCGTCCCGCCGGTCGCGGCAGGACGCGAGTGCATCGCATATTTCGTCGTCGTATAAGGTCGACTCAGCCTTGACGCCGCGCCCCGCTTAACGGAGCTCCCATGAACCCGCCCTCGGACGTTCGTTGGCGTCATCTTCGCCGCGGCGCCCCTCGGCCGTTCGCCTTTGGATCACTCCGCTTAATTATAACGGAGCCCCCTCTTCGAAAACAAGCCCGAAGGAATCGCCTGGCTGCGCCGAGTCGCATCCCGACTTTGCGGGTGTTTGGTACGATTTTCGGCCACTCGGCGGTGAATTCGACCGCCGTTCTCGAAACAATCACGAAAAAAACACAGCGCGGCAAAGCCGCAACCAAAATGCCAAAAATCCCGTTTGGAGTTCAAGCTTCAGCTTGATACCCGGAAAACAGTGTTACGCAAAGAACCACGAAGGACACACGAAGCGCCACGAAGTGGATAACGTACAGTATTGAGTTCATTTGACTTCCGCACGAAATCGTCGCGGCCAAACATGAAATTGACCAATAGTAATACGGACGGGAATACGGGATTGGCGCGACGAACCGGGTCCGAACCATTCGCCGCCGTGCCGCGCCGCCACCCCACCACGGCGGAGCCGGCCGTCAGATCTCGACCACAACGGGCAGGATGACGGGATAACGATCGGTCGCTTCGCGCAGGAAGCGGCGCAATGCCTTGCGGACGGCGGCCTTGACCACTTCCCATTCCTCCTGGCTTTCCGCGCCGCAACTGGTAAAAGTCTCGACCACCAGGGCCTTGCAATCCTGGATCAGCGCCTCATTGCCGTCCATCATCACGAAACCGCGCGACACGATATCGGGTCCGGCGATGATTTGGTGCGAGGCGCGGTCGATGACGAGGACGATCGTAATCATCCCGTCCTCAGCCAGGTGTTTGCGGTCGCGAAGAACGACTTCCTCGAGTTCCTCCAACACCCGCCCGTCAACGAGCATTTGCCCGGCCCAGGCCGTTTCGGCGCCGGCGGCCTGTTCGCCCACCTCGAGCTGCATTCCGTTCTCCAGCACGAAGACGCCGCTTTCGGCCAGGCCGCGCTCCACGGCCAGGTCGCGGTGGTGGATGAGGTGGCGCAATTCGCCGTGAATCGGCAGGAAGTAACGGGGCCGCGCGGCATCGAGCAACTCCGCCATTTCGGCCCGGCAGGCGTGGCCCGAGCCATGAACGGGCGCGTCGCGTTCCGTGACGACCCGCGCCCGATGGCGGTAAAAATGGTTGATCATCCGGTAGATGGCCTTCTCGTTGCCCGGGATGATGCGCGATGACATCACCACCAGGTCGTCGGGTTGGATCGTGTAGCCTTTGAAACTGCCCAGCGCCAGGCGCGAAAGGGCCGAAAGCGGTTCGCCCTGGGTGCCGGTCGTCAAGATCAGGCGCTGGCGCGCGGGCAGATGCGCCAGTTCCTGGAGAGTGAGGATTTGATCGTCGGCGTAGCGCAACAGTCCCAATTCGGTCGCGATGGCGAAGTTGCGCTCCAGGCTGAAGCCGCAAACGGCCACCCGCCGCCCCAGCGCGCCCGCCAGGTCGAGCACCGACTGCACCCGGTGGAGGCTGGATGAAAAAGTGGCCAGGATGACCGTGCGCGCGGCCCCGGCGAGCACCGGTTCCAATCCTGCCTTCACTTCTTCTTCCGAGCGCGACATCCCCTCCCGGTCGACGTTGGTGCTGTCCGCCATCAGCAACACGACGCGGCCGGCCTTGCCCCAGGCGCGCAGGATCTCCAGGCTGGCGGCGCCGGCCGGGTCATTCCGTTCCAGGCGCCAGTCACCCGTGTGCACGACGATGCCGATGGGAGTGTGGATGGCCAGCGCCATGGATTGGGGAAACGAGTGCGCCACCGGCAGACCCTGCACCTCGAATCCGCCCAGGCTGACGGAGGCGCCGCCATCGAGTTGGATCAGGTCGGCGGTGTCTTCCAGATCCATTTCGACCAGTTTCTCGCGCACCAGGGCCAGCGTCAGGCGCGAGCCGTATATCGGGAACCGATGGCCGGCGCACTGGCGCACCAGGAAGGGCACGGCGCCGATGTGGTCTTCGTGGCCGTGGGTGAGCACCAGTCCTCGGAAGCGTTCGATGTTGTCGAGAATGTAGGCAAAATCCGGGATGACCATGTCGACACCGAGCATTTCGTCTTCGGGAAACTTCTGCCCGCAGTCGATCAACATCATGTCGCCGGCGTATTCGAGCACCATCGCATTCTTGCCGAATTCGCCCAGCCCGCCCAGGGGGATGACGCGCAGGGCGCCCCAAGGCGGCGGGGCCTGTCCGGCGCCGGGCGGACCGGACGCGGCGAAATCCATGGTGCGGCAAAGATTCATCTTGCGCCTCGTTTTAATGCGCCCCGCGCCCCCCCGCGAATTCGGCGTCCCGAGCGGCGCAGGCAGGTAATGAAGGTAAGCATCAAATCCCCAGTGCGGCAAGGCCTCAAACAAATTGCCGTATACTCAGTTTGGAGTTCAAGCTTCAGCTTGTTATCCGGTAAAAACGGCGTTATGCAAAGAACGGCGAAGAAGGCCCGAACGACCACGCAGAAGATTACGGGCAATATTGAGTTCACTTGACTTCCGCACGAAATCGTTGCGGGAAAACAGGGGCGTGTTAGCACTATAAAGCCTGCTTTTTCAGAGACCTGCAAGTTATCGAAGGTTGAGTCCCGCCAGGGACGGATGCCTTCAACCCGCCAGGGCCATGGCGGGATCCGAGAAAACGGCGAAAACCGAGTTACGCAGGGAACGGCTGCGATGAGATTTTGGTTTTTCAGCCACCTATAACGTCAACAGGCCCTGGGAATTGACCATTATATCGTGCGAATTCCCCCATCTCCATGCGGCGTGAGCGCGATTCCGCCCTCGCCACGGCCGCCGCAAGGAAGCCCTCAGCCGCCGGCGGGGGGCGCCTCTCCGCCCGGCTCCAGGATGATGTCGACCGATTCTTCCTGGCAATTGAGGAATTTCGGGCAACGAATGCACTCGTTCCATACCTTGTGGGGAAGCGTCGCCTTGTCGACAGGCTTGAAACCGAGTTTCCGGAAAAAGGGGACGCTGTCCGTCAGCGCGAATACTCGCCGGACGCCCAGCCGTCGCGCCTCGCCCACCAACGCCTGCACGAGCCTTGCGCCCAGGCCCGTGCCGCGCAATTCTTCCGCAATGACCAGCGATTTGATTTCGGCCAGGTCACGGTTGATGACGTTCAGCGCGCCGCAACCCTTGAGTCGTCCATCCTGCTCCACCACGACAAAGTCACGCAGGGCCTCGCAAATGCCCTCGCGGCTGCGCGGTAAAACCGTCGTCGTGCGCGAGACCCGGTCGATCAACTCGAAGATCGGGTCGACATCGCTGAGAATCGCCGGCCTGAGCGTCACGGGCGCCGCCGCGGGCGCTCGTTCTCCGCCCGGGTGCGTGATGTCCTTTTTCATCGATGTCGCCAACGGACGGACGCGTGCGTCCACGACCTCCTCGAATCTCGTTCCGGACAATGGATTCCCCGGATTCCGGTATCCGATCCCCATACCTTACCGGAAAACAATACGGAATGCAAAAACCGATTGGCCGGGACAAGCCCGGTTCGGGCCATGCGATTGTTGGTCGGCCACACGTTAGGCGTGTGGCTACGTCAATGGACCATTCACGACATTGCCGTTTCGAGATGCTACGGATTTTTCTGCATGTTATTGCTTTACGGCCGAAAGAGCACGAGGCGGGGCGATTATTGTTCGAGGCCGTCGTCGATAACGCGCCAAGTGGTGCCGTAGGGGTCCAGTTCGTCGTGGATCAACAAATCGATGCCGAGTTGGCCCCCGAGGTAGCGGCGGAAATTGCGCGTGAGTTTCCAGTCATACCAGCCCGCGGCCGCCAGAAACACGACGGTCAGGCCCGCCAGGCCGGCGATAACGCGACCGCGCGTGATCCAGTCGCCGTAAGCGTAGAAAAGGACGCAATAACCGATGAAAAGAGCAAGGCCCCCCAGGAGCAGCCCGAGCGTCGCCAGCCCTTTGAGCAGGCCGTTGCGCAGTCGCACTTCGCCGTAGAGGCGTCCCATGTAAACGAAGATGATCCAGGCGATCACGCTGAAGAAAAGGGCATAATAAAACAATGTGTAGCGCGCGATTTGTTCGATGCTCAGGCGGAAAAGCCCTTCCTCGCGAATGATGACATGGGCTTCCATGCCGTAAAGGGCGAGCGAGAAAACCGAAATGAGCGCGTAATGTCGTACCGTCGTCCACAGCGGCGTGACGAATCCTTGTTTCAGGGCGCGGTTGCTCAAGGTCGACGCCAGCACCTCGCCGGTCCAGTGGCCTTCGAGCACCAACTGCATGAGTTCGACGCCCGAAATCCGCGTCAGCGACCAGACGAAAAAACATGGGTAAACCATCGTCGAAAGACGCACGAAGGTCGAAAGATAATCGACTTCCTCGAAGCGCGGCAAAACCATCGCGAACATGAGCAGAAGGGCCAGGCCGGAATAGCGAAGCAGAACCGCCTCGATCGTGAACAAGAGTTCGAACGAGCCGGTTTTATAACGCGAGAACTTGTCGATCAGGCCGTGGAACGGATTCTCCGCCGGGTCATCTCTAAGCGGGGGGGTCTGCGCCGTCGATGTCATGAGTGCCGGTCGCCGCTCCACGACATAGGGAATTGCTTTCTCGTCTCACGGCCGTTCCGTCGCACCGGAATCGCAGGATGGTGTCGGCTCGTGATCCTAATCGGCATTCTCCAATGGTCGTTTCCAATGGTACGCGCCACTTCGATGCGACACATGAAACGTGTCACGGCCTTAGATCTCCCGCAGATAGCCTTCCAGGCATAGATCGTCGTCGAATGTCTGATACTTGACGTCGCGTAAAACAATGGCCTGGTCGATGCTGGGCAGATCGAGGTTCTCGATCGGCGAACGCATGATGCCGCCGCCGATGATCTTGGGCGCGATGAACGACACGACTTTATCGGCCAGCCCCGCCGCCAGGAGCGACGTGTGTATCTGCCGCCCCCCCTCCACCAGGACCGACATGAGTTCGAGCTTGAAGAGTTCGTCCATCAAGCGGTGCATGTCGATGATGCGCCGGCGCCCGTCGATGACGATTACCCGGCAGCCTTCTTTCTCGAAATGCTTGATCATCCGCGGCTTGGCCAGCGGCGTGGTCAGCAGGATGACCTGGCCGCCCCCTTTTTCGCGCAACAGGCGTGCGCGCGTCGGAATCGACAGATCCCCGTCCACGACGATCTTGCGCGGTTGCTTGCCGTCGTAATCGGGCAGCCGCACGCTCAACATCGGATCGTCGGCCAGCACGGTCCCGATCCCGACCATGACGCCGTCATGCTGGGAGCGCAGGCGGTGGCCGTATTGGCGTGACTTGGCGTTGGAGATCCAGCGCGACTGCCCGCTGTCGTGGGCGGTGCGGCCGCACAGCGACATCGCCCATTTGAGCGTCACGAACGGCCGCCGCTGTTCATGATAAACGACGAAGAATTCGTTGAGCCGGCGGGCCTCCTTTTCCAGGCAGCCCACCTCCGTTTTAATGCCGGCCGCGCGCAACGCGCCGAATCCCTTGCCATGCACCAGGGGGTTGGGGTCCTCCATGGCCGCCACGACGCGGGCCACCCCGGCCTCGATCAGCGCCGTGGTGCAGGGAGGGGTGCGGCCAGTGTGGGCACAGGGCTCGAGCGTCACGTAAACGGTCGCCCCCGCACTCAACTCGCCCGCCTCGGCCAGGGCAACCACTTCGGCGTGCGCTTCGCCCGCCTTGGCGTGAAAGCCGCGCCCGACGACCCGCCCTTCCTTGACGATCACGGCGCCCACCATCGGATTGGGGGAGGTGCGGCCCCGCCCCCGACTGGCCAGCGCCAACGCCATCTGCATGTAGGCTTGGTCGTTTCTGCTGAAAGCAGTCACCGGCATCCTCGCGCAGCCCCGGCAAATGTCATCATCATAACATCGGGTTCGCCGTTTCCCATGCAAAAATCGGCGCCCTGAGGCCGCCCCTTCCGGCGCCCCCCGGGCGGGGGTTCCCGGGTTCGCTTCTCTTTAACCGGCGGTCGTGGAATAGGTCTTCGCGAACAGGTCCATCGCGTGCGCCACTTCATCCAGTTCCTTGCGGGTCAGGCCGGGGGCGATGGGGATCGAAAGCACCTCGCGCGCCATTTGTTCGGCCACCGGGAAGTGTCCCTCGACGTAACCCAGGTATTGGAAGCAGGGCTCCAGATGCAAGGGGCGGCGGTAGTAGATCGCCGTGTCGACCAGGCGTTCTTTCAAAAAATTCCGCAACTGGTCGCGCTGGGAATGCCGGACGGTATACAAGTTATAGACGTGGCTGCCTTCGGGCGCCAGCGAGGGGAGTGCGAAAACTTCGGGATTGAGCGTTTCCTGATAGAAGGCGGCGTTGGCGATCCGGTCGGCATTGTCTTCGTCAAGGCTGGGCAGTTTGACGTCGAGCAGCGCCGCCTGAACCGAATCGAGACGGCTGTTGTAGCCGATTTCATGAAACACGCCGTCGGCGTCGCGGCCGTGATCGCGGTATAAGCGCAGCCGTGCCGCCAGTTCGTCGTTGTTCGTGGTGACCATCCCGCCGTCGCCGAATCCCCCCAGATTCTTGGTCGGGTAGAAACTGAAGCAACCGGCGATGCCGAAAGAGCCGACCGGCCGGCCGCCGATGGCCGCGCCAGTCGCCTGGCAGCAGTCCTCGAGCAGGTGAATGCCGTGTTCGGCGCTGATCTGGACCAGAGGTTCGATGTCGCAGGCGCGGCCGAACAGATGAACGGGAATGATAACCCGGGTGCGCTCGGTGACGGCCGCCTTGACGGCCTCGACGTCGATCGTGAAATCCTGGTTGACGTCGACGAACACGAGAGTGGCGCCGATCCGGGGCACCACGTCGGCCGTCGCCACGAACCCAAAGGCGGGCACGATCACCTCATCGCCGGGTTGGAGACCCAGCGCGTGTAGCGTCAGGAGGAGGGCATCGGTGCCCGAATTGACGCCGATGGCGTGCTTGACTTTCATCCGTTCGGCGAAGTTGTGCTCGAAGCGGCTCACGGCAGGTCCCAGGATATAGGTGTTGGTTTTAAAAACATCCTCAAGACTCGCCATTAATTCTCCATGAATCGGTTGGTGCTGGCGTGCGAGATCGATAAATGAGACTGCCATGGGTTCTGATCCAATCTATGCGAGTGTTTATAGGCGGATCGGATGGGATCCAGCCATGCCGCTGCAAACATGCCTCCATCGTCCGGCCGTCCCTTCGGACACCGACAGGGCCAACCGTAATCAATCCGACGGGTCGTTGCGCCGCCCGGCGACCGCACGACACCCAATCCGGTACCATACCTATTTAGTTGTCTTGCTGGCAACTTTTTTTTGCCGTTCGGGGCCTGTTCGACCGGATTTAGGCGCGTGAACAACTCCTCCCCCTCGTCGGTAAGCCGATTGGTGTCAATGAATTAAGCCCCAAATCCCCTTCTGGAATTGTTTGGCGCGACCCTTGCTTATTTTCGCCCGGATTCGTCCTGCCGCGGACTCGACCCGCCCGAACCTTTCCCCGCGTCCGCGCCTTCGCACTCACTCGTTTAAACATGCAGAACCTTCCCTGAAAATTCACTCGTGTGTGGAACGAGGCGCGGGGATATTGAGCATGGCGCAAAGGGGCAAGTCAAAAACCCTTCATCAGGCAAAACCGACGTGATCACGGGCGAAAGTGAGTTCCGCCAGGGACGGTTTACCGGCAAATCGCGGGCGGGCATGAATCGGAGAAAATGGCGTGATCGAACTTATCGAGTCGTGGGCTCATACGACAGTGCCACGCACCTATAAATAATTGGGGAAATGGGGAAAGTCCTGCGTAACATGCCCTTGCCAAGTTCCCCCTTCGACCGTTAACATCGACATTTGCGCCTGCCCGGTCAGGCCCCGCCCGATGCCATGGGCCGACGCCGGAACCGGTGCGGCCAGTTCCACCGCGCGGCCGCGTAAAGGATCCGCCCGATGTCTGCTTCGTCCGTCCCCTCCCCGAGTTCGGAAAACCTTGCCGACCGGTTATTGCAGCTGACCGCCGAAGGCCGGATCGACGATCTGGAGTCGCTCTGGATCGAGCGGATGGGCGAGTTGCCTACGTCGGCGGCTTTCTACAAGGACTTGCTCAAGGCCGCGCGCAAGGCGCGCCTGCCAGAGCGGATCGAAGCTCTCGTCGCCCTACTGGCCGAGGAGCGACTGGACGCCGGCGATGCCCGGTTCGTTCGCCGCCTGTTGCTGGCGGCCGTCCCGTTCCATCCCAATTCCGAAGCCTTGCGCCCTCTGCTCATTCGTGCGCTTCAGGTCCTTCACGCCGACCTCGATAACCTCAAAGAACTTCTGGGCCTCTCCGGCCTCGCCGGCGCCGTCCCGTTGCCCGAGGCCTTCCAGGCCTTCCAAGGCTGGGTGCGGCTGTCGCCCGGTCAGGTTTATCAACACACCGACTGGGGCGAAGGCATTGTCCGAAGTCTCGACGCCGCCGCCGGCAAGGTTTTTATCGACTTTCCCGGCCAACCCGAGCGTCCCATGACCAGCGAAGGAGTGCGCAAGTATCTCAAATACATCGAACCGGTCGGCGGCCAACAGGGTGCGCATGCGCGACAGCAGGGCGCGCGCCGCCGCGGACTCCTCCTTCGGGCCGTCGGCGGCGATTTTCTGCCAGGTTTCCATGTCATCGAGCAGATCGGGCACCAGCGCGGCGGCGGGGAAATCTTCCGCCAGATGCACCCATGCTCCCCCCAGGGTCGCCCGCACCGCCCAGGCAAACGTCTCGACATTGGCCAGGGGATTGGCGAAGAGCGCCCGCAGCGCCGCGACCGCCTGCTCGTGGCGCGCCTCGCGGCCGTCGCCGGCCTCCTCGACGAGGGCGCGCCAGATGGCCTGGGCCAGTTTTACCGGCGCGCGCGGCAGCAATTGAGCGGCCCGGCGCCGGCCTTCCTCGCCGTCGCGCGCGAGAAGCTTGTTCAACGCCCGGATGCCGTAGTCGACGTTGTCGATCGCGAACAGGGCGTCATAATCGGTGAGGGCGGTCAGTAGCGGCGCGTCGTCAGTCCGGTCGATCCCGGCTTCGGGTGCGGCGGCGGCCAGGTCCTCGCGCATATAGGCGATTTCGAGCCGCACGACCGGATTGTCACCCGCGGCAAGCTCCCACTGTTCGGCGAGGGCCGCATCCATCCGGCGGACCAGTGCCAGCGGCAGGGGCGATTCCTTGGGGCGCCGGGCGACCTGGCGAATGAGTTCGGCGCGCAGCGAAGGGGTGGCGTCCTCGGCGAAGAAGCCTTCTTCGATTTCCTGTTCGAACGTGCGGGGCTCCTCGCGCAGGCCGATGAGGGCGCGCGCGCCGCCACCCGCGTCGAAGTCGATATAGGGATCAAGTTTGAGACCTTCGCGGGTGCGCGCCCACCAGCCGTTCCACTCGTCGGCGGGGATGACGCCGCCCAGGAGCAGTGTTTTCAGGTCGGCCTGGCGGATTTCGCGTCCCTCCTGGCCGGTCAAGACCAGTTTCACCAGTTCCACCGGGTCGGTCTCGCCCATTTTATATAAGGATTCCGGCGACTTGGCGCGGCGGGCGAGGAAATGCGCCGGTTCGATGTATTTGAGATACTTGCGCACTCCTTCGCTGGTCATGGGACGCTCGGGTTGGCCGGGAAAGTCGATAAAAACCTTGCCGGCGGCGGCGTCGAGACTTCGGACAATGCCTTCGCCCC
>JAMCWS010000133.1 GCA_023480605.1 bacterium | reverse complement strand
AAACCCAATAAAATCCAGAAAGTACACATATCCCAGGTGATGTTATAGAAATGCCTTTTCGTCATAAGCGCCTCATTTCGTGAATAACACATCCCCCTCATCTCCTTCATATCTCCCCCATCCCCTTTTACTACCGCACCAGCTTGTTCATCTCGAAGATCGGCAGCAGGATCGAGATGGCGATGAAGGCCACCAGCACCGCCAGGCAGACGATCAGCATCGGCGAGAGCAGGTTGAGGAGGATTTTGATTTGCGCGCGCGTCTGCTTTTCGAAGGCTTGGGCCACGCGCTCGAACATCTCGCCCAACCGGCCCGTGCGCTCGCCAACGGCCAGCAGGTGGATGACCGAGGGCGGAAACACCGGGCTTTCGCCCAGGGCGCGCGCCAGCGACTGGCCACGCGTCACCCGCTCGATCGACCCCTCGATGATGGCCAGGATTACCGTGTTGGGCACGAGGCCGCGCACGACGCGCAGTGCCTCCAGCAGCGGCACCCCGCTGCCCAACAACGCCGCTGAAGCGCGCGCGAAACGGGCGATCGAGGCCTTGATCATCAATTTGCCGAAGATCGGCAGGCGCAACGCCGCGCGGTCCCAGAAGCGCTTGCCCCAGTCGGCGCGCAGCGCCCGGCGCAGACCATAACCCAAGACGATCCCCCCCACCAGCAGCCACTTCCACCAGTGGCTCATGAAGTCCGACGAACCCATGAGAATCCGCGTCGGCAAGGGCAGCCGCATCCCGGCGAAGATCGTCAGGATGCGGGGCAGCACGAAGGTCAGCAGGATGATGACCGTCGCCACGCCCAGCAGCAGGATCATGATGGGGTAAGTCATCGCCCCGCGGATTTCCTTCTGCACCTCCTCCTCCTGCTCCATCCAGACGGCCATCTGTTCGAGCACCTTGGCCAGCATGCCGCCCGTCTCGCCGACGCGCACCATCGTGACGAGTAGAGGCGGAAAGACGCGCGGGTGGACGGCCAACGCCTTGGAAAAGGCCTCGCCGCCCTGGACGCGGTCGTGGACGTCCTCGAGGATGGTGCGGAAGTGCGGGTCCTCCTCCTGGCTGCAAAGCACCGCCAGCGCCTCGAGCAAGGGGATGTCGGCGTGGAGAAAACTGGCCAGTTCGCGCACGAACAGGGTGCGCCGGGCCACCGAGATGCGCTCGCGCCCGGGGGTGCGGCGCGCGCGGCCCGTCGCCGCGCCGTGGCCCGCCGCCGCTTCGCTCCCCCCGGCGATCGAAACCGGGATGACTCCGCCGCCGGAGAGGGCCTGGAGCGCGTCGCGCTCGCTCGGCGCTTCCAGGGTGCCGGCGACGGACTTGCCTTCGACATTGAAACCGGTGTATTCGAATACAGGCATGCGGTCTTATAATTCCTTCATCTGCGCCAAACCATATTTTCGTGATCGTGATCGTGATCGTAATCGTAATCGTAATCGTGATTGTGATCGTGATCCATTTTTACATCTGATTACGATTACGATCACGATCACATATGTGTGTTATACCTGGAGTCTCCAGTCTCCAACTTCCAGTCTCCAGCCTTCCACTACCCTTCGGAGTGGTCGAAATGCGTGGCCTGAAGCACCTCGGGCACCGAGGTCTGGCCCTCCAGGATCTTGCGATAACCGTCCTGGCGCATGGTCTCCATCGTGTTGCGGGCGTGGGCCTTGATCTCGGTTGAGCTGGCCGCCTTGAGGATCAATTGGTGCAGCGTCTCGGTCATCAGCAACAGTTCGAAGATGCCGATCCGGCCATGGAAACCCCGCCCGCGGCACGCCTCGCAGCCCTCGGGAACCCAGACCCGCTCGGGCATCTCGTCCACCTCGAATTGACTCATCAGGATCGGATCGGGCGTTATCGGCCGGCGGCACTCGGGGCACAGCCGTCGCACGAGGCGCTGGGCCAGCGTGCCTTCGAGCGAACTGGCGATCAGGAAAGGCTCGACACCCATGTCGATCAGTCGGGTGATGGCGCCCGGGGCGTCGTTGGTGTGGAGGGTCGAGAAAACCAGGTGGCCGGTCAGGGCGGCGCGGATGGCGATGTCGGCCGTTTCCTTGTCGCGCACCTCGCCCACCATGATGATGTCGGGGTCCTGGCGGACGATGGCGCGCAGGCCCGACGCGAAGGTCAATCCCCGCTTGGGCCGCACGGGAATCTGGTTGATCCCCTGGAACTGGTATTCCACCGGGTCCTCGATGGTGATGATCTTTTTTTCGGGCGTGTAGATCTGGTGAAGGGCGCCGTAGAGGGTGGTCGTCTTGCCGCTGCCGGTGGGTCCGCAGACCAGGATGATGCCGTAGGGGCGGCCCAGCAGTTCCGAAAAGCGCCGGTGAGCCGTCTCGTTCATCCCCAGTTGCGTGAGCTGGAGCATCGACTCTTCCTTGACCAGCAGGCGCATGACGACGCTCTCGCCGTAGACCGTCGGCACGCACGAGACGCGGATATCGACCTTGGTCTGGGGCAGATTGACCCGGATCTGGCCGTCCTGGGGGATGTAGCGCTCGGCGATGTCGAGGCCGGCCATGATCTTGATGCGCGAGATGATGGCCGACTGGAACTGCTTAGGCGGCGGGGCGACTTCCTGCAGGATGCCGTCGATGCGATACTTGACGCGCAACTCGGACTCGAACGGCTCGACGTGGATGTCGCTGGCCCGCTCGGAAATGGCGTTGGCGATGATGACGTTGACCAGGTTGACCAGCGTCGGCTCCTGGGCCATCGAACGCAGGTCGTGGATGAAGATCTCCTGGTCGTCGCGCGCATCGCTTTCGCTGCCCGACAAGCCGGCGATCATGTTCTCGACCGACAGACCGTAGAGCGTCTTGAGCTGCTTGTTGATGGCTTTTTCCGAGGCGATCGCCAACCGCAGAGGGCGGTTGGCCAGGAATTCGATCTTGGTGCGCTCGGCCAGGGGAACCGGCCCGGCGGCAGCGCACAAAAGCGCACCGTCGACGAACGAGTGGGGGATGATGCGGCAAACCTGGGCCAGCGCGGCCGGCACCAGTCCCTTGAGTTCAGGGTCGGGAGGGCTGGCGTCCAGGTCGAGAATCTCGGCGTTCAGTTGGGCCGCCAGACCCCGGGTCAAATGGTCGTCGTGGACGTATTTGAGCGACATCAGAACGGCCCCCAGCAGGGGCCGGGGGTCGGCATTGGTCTGGATCTCGAGGGCGTGCTCGAGTTGTTCGGCCGTCAGGAACCCCTGTTCACACAGCCATTCACCGATGCGCTTGCGGTCGATTAAGGTTTGCATGGCGACATCCATCGTGAATCATACCCTCACGTCCGATAATACGAAGCCCAACGCCAATAATTACGCGACTCTTGAGGAAATCGGGTTGTGTCAACCTGCTGTGCTTTACGTTTGGGTCGCTCTTGCGGCGCGTCCGCGCGGTCGCCCACGGATCAGGCTCGCACAATATGACTTCACGCGCGCCAAAAAGGTTACATTCATTTTTCGTATTTTTTCGGCGGACAGCGAGTGGATCGCCGTTCGGGATACCATTATCGGGGGGGCCGGCCCGCTTCGCCGACGTCGCTGACGGCGCCTGGCGCGCCGACCGTAAATTCTTTTGCGCACCGTTTATTTTTGAAAACCGGAACGTATCGGACTATAACCGGGATGGACCATCTGCATCATTCGCCGAAAAACGCTCCGAACTCCGTCGTACTTCGATGGCAGGAAGGTGCGATCGAATCCTGAAAACGCGTGAATCTAAAGGAGAACTCCATGCCACGCCAACTGTCCGGAATGGTGAATTGCCCGCTCGAGTGGGCTTATCAATCGGCGCGTCCGGAACGCCCGGCCGCCGGCGCCGGATCGGCCGACGAACTCGAACTCGACGTCGTCGTGACGGCCGCCGATACCCCCGCCGGCCCCCCAACCGAGACGTGGCGCGTGCCGGCTTTTTGGGCCGGCGGCGGCGAGTGGCGGGTGCGGTTCGCGCCGCCCCGGCCGGGCCGCTACACGATCCGGACCGAGTGCTCGGATCCCGCCGACGCCGGCCTGCATGGTCAGGCGGCGACGCTCGAGGCCGTCCCCTACGACGGCACGAACGACCTGCTGCGGCGCGGCGGGCTGCGCGTCGCGGCCGACCGGCGCCACTTCGAACACGCCGACGGCACCCCCTTTTTCTGGCTGGGCGACACCTGGTGGATGGGCCTCTGCCGGCGCTGGTCGTGGCCGGCCGATTTCCAGCTCATGACCGCCGACCGCGCCGCCAAGGGGTTCACCGTCATCCAGATCGTCGCCGGCCTTTACCCCGACATGCCGGGCTTCGATCCGCGCGGCGCCAACGAGACCGGCTTCCCGTGGGAGGCCGACTACGTGCGTCTCAACCCCGTCTATTTCGACATGGCCGACCTGCGCATCCAGTGGCTCGTGCGCGCCGGGCTGGTGCCCTGCATCGTCGCGGCGTGGGGCTACTACCTTCCCCTGCTCGGCGAGGCGAAAATGAAGCGCCACTGGCGCAACCTGGTCGCGCGCTGGGGCGCCTGGCCGGTCGTCTGGTGCCTGGCCGGTGAGGCGGCGATGCCCTACTATCTATCCAAGGACAAGGAGGGCGATCGGCAGGGCCAGAAGGCCGGCTGGACCGAACTGGCGCGCTATGTCCGACGGATCGACCCCTGGCGCCGCCCGATCACCATCCACCCCACCGACGCCGGTCGCAATAATGTCGAGGACCCCGCCATGCTGGACTTCGACATGCTCCAGACCGGCCACGGCGGTCCGGCCAGTCTGCCCGTCACGGTGCGCGCCGTGACCGAGGCGCGCCGCCGCGAGCCGGCGATGCCCTTCATCGACGCCGAGGTCGAATACGAGGGCATCATCCATGGCACGTCGGCCGAGACGTCGCGCCTGTGTTTCTGGGCGGCGGTGCTTTCGGGCGCGGCCGGCCACACCTACGGCGCCAACGGCATCTGGCAGATCAACAACCC
>JAMCWS010000088.1 GCA_023480605.1 bacterium | reverse complement strand
ACCAGAAAGCGGGCGCACAGGTTGGCCCACAATTCAAGGTCGGCCGCGGTGTAGGCCACGAAGGTCGGTTTGCCCGTGGTGCCCGAGGAGCCGTGGATCCGGGCGATGCGTTCGCGCGGCACCGCGGCGAATCCCAGGGGATAATACCGGCGCAGATCCTCCTTGGTTGTCAACGGCAGGCGGCGCAGGTCGTCGAGCGAACGGATCGAGTCGGGGGTGATACTCCCGGCCGCGAAGGCTTCGCGATAAAACGGCACCTCGGCGACGCGGGCGACCGTGGCGCGCAGGCGCTCGGTTTGCAGGCCCCGGAGTTCGTCGCGCGGCAACAGCTCCGCGCGATCCCAGATCGAGCCGATGACCTCGGTGGCGCTCATGGTTCCACTTTCAACAAGGTTTGGGTCGTCGGTTCATCGGCGTAAGGATCGGCCTTTTTCCGGGCCAATGCCTGGACGAAGTAAGGATCGATGTCTTTCTCGCCCAAGCGGCGGGCCTCGTGAAGCTTGCGCCAGGCTTCGTCATATTGCATCCGCAGGTAGTGCATCATCGCCATCTGGACATAGAGGCGGCCGTTCTCGGGGGCGAGCCGCAGCGCCCGCTCAAACAGGCGTGCCGATTTATCGAAATATTCCTCCTTCAGGATGGGGTCTCGCAGGTCGCGCGCCTTGCGCGCGTAGGCGTAGGCCAGGTCGCCCATCAGGCGTATGTCGTCGGGCGCCAGTTCATACGCCTTCTCGACCATCTCGAGAGCCTTGTCGAGCTTGCTTTCGTGCTGCAGCACCGCCCCGAAGCCCCAGTAAGCCTGCGGATTTTTGGGATCGAGCAGCCACGCCTGGTTGAACCTCAGGATCGCCCCGGCGAAATCGTTCCGGCGGCAATTCGCCCAGCCGATTGCGGCGATCCGCCGACTTCCCTCTTCGCGGCTGCCGGCCTGCCGGATCACTTCGGCGATGAACCGCGCGTCGGCCTCCTTCTCCCGGGCCGTCCGTTCCACGCCGCCGTACATCGGCAGCAACGCGACCTGTATGTTCGGCGTCGCCATGGCGGCCGGGTGGGGTCCGCCCCCGTGCCGCCCGCCCGGCCCCTTGGGCTTCGAACAACCGGCCAGCCCGGTGCCGACCACGGCGACCACTGCCAGCCAAACGAGGGATCTGCACACACTCATCGCCCGACTCCATGCCCCCGCGGCGGGGGGTTCCTCCGTCGATCATGGCCCAGGGCGGTCATTTCTTCAAGCGGTCATACAACTCGACGCCCTTGACGACGTTGACGCCGCGCGATCGCAGTTGCTCGATGGCCGCATCGGCGTCCTCGAAGCGAAAAATGATGATCGCCTTGTCACCGCGCCCGAACGTGAACGCATACATGTATTCCACGTTCATGCCCGCTTGCTCGATGGCCGCCAATACTATGTCCAGCCCTCCGGGCCGGTCGGCCACCTCGATCGCGACCACCTCGGTCACGTTGACCACGCAGCCGGCGTCTTCGAGCACCTGGCGCGCCTTTTCCCAATCCTCGACGATCAGCCGCAGAATGCCGAATTGCTGGGTGTCGGCCAGCGACAACGTCAGGATGTCGATGCCGGCGTCGGCCAGCAGCCGGATCGGGATGCGCAACTGGCCCGACTTGTTCTCCAGAAACAACGAGAGCTGATGAATCTTCATGATCGACCCTTTCGTGATCCAGCGACGAGATGCTTGGATGAAACGCGAGGGATGGGCATCCCCGCGCTCGCCCTGGTTCTGTCAGGTTCCCCCCTCGCAGTGAGGCGCAATTCCACCGGCCCTCGGGCCGCGCCGAATCCCCCACCCGTCAATCGTCTCATTCGCTCTTACTCTGAATGCGCCGCCGCGCTCTTGTCAAGCGCTTCGGGCCGATTGCGATCGGGCCAATCGCGCCGGCGTTCGGATCGCCTCCGCACCGTCAAACCCCCTGGGTTCGGTCGGGCCACAAGATCCGGTGCAATTGGAGTTGCAGCCGGACGTCGAGCCGATCGGTCGCGATCCAGGCGGCCAGTTCCGCGCCGTCGAGCCGACCGTGAGCCGGCGAAAAGAGGATCGGCACGCGGCCGATCAGGTCGTGGCTGGCCAGCACCGCGCGGGCCCAGTCGTAATCGCCCCGCCCGGCCAGCACGAACTTGAGTTCGTCGCCCGGCCGCAGGCAAGCCAGGTTTTCCCAGCGATTGGCCGCCTCCTGGCCGCTGCCGGGGCATTTGACATCGACGATCCGAGCTACGCGCGGGTCGACGGGCGCGATGTCCAGGGCGCCGCTGGTCTCCAGCAGCACCTCGTGGCCGGCGTCGCACAACGCGCGCAGCAGCCCGAGGCATCCGGCCTGCGCGAGCGGCTCGCCCCCGGTCACCTCGACCAGCCGGCAGCGCAGTTGGGCGACACGCCGCAGCACCTCGTCAACGGCGAGGCGTTTGCCCCCCTGAAAGGCATGGGCGCTGTCGCACCAGGTGCAACGCAACGGGCAGCCCGTCAGCCGCACGAACACGCAGGGCCGGCCCGCGTGGGTGGATTCACCTTGGATCGACAAATATAATTCGGAAACCATCACCGTTGGGGCGGCGGCGGCGCCCGGCGCGGTGCGAATCCCTGGCGCTGTTGCCGGCCGCTCCATTCTTGCGTCCTTCGGGTCGTATCCTTGCCGATCCGTCGCGCGGGCCTCCTGCTCCGGTTCCAGCGTTCGCCGGAAACTGCCCATAGGATAGCAAAGCGCGCCGGCGGCGCGAAGCGCAAAAATGCTCGTTCGGCGGGGAGCCAATCCGCCGATCCGCGCCGTGGCTCGAGCGTTGCGTCGTCCCCTCGCCGCAAATGAACCGTCATCCTCGTGATCGTGATCGAGATCCTGATCGTGATCGTGATCGTGATTATGCCCGCATGATTCGATGCGCGACAATACACTCTAACCATTTTGTCATTGGCTTTTCGGACCAATCGCCCGAGGCTCCCGGTGAGAGGGGATACGACCCCCGCCCGGTTAAACGTAAAACCAGAACAGCAGCGCCGAGGCGGCGAGGCACGTCCCCACCAGCAAGCTCAGATCCTTGTAAACCGTCATAAGCCGCCCGTGAAAGTAGTCCCGCGTCAGCAGCAGGCAAAGGTGGACGGGCGAGGCCATCATGCCCGAATAGCCCCAACTGTAAGCGAGGAAAACATAAGGCAACAGGGCGGGCCCCTTGATGCCCGATCCGGCCAGCAGCGACAGGACGATCGGAAACGAAACGCCGACGTATCCCACGGCGATGCCCACGACCAGCCCGGCGATGAACGGCAGGATCGCCACCATCACCGGCAGCGGGATATGGTAGGCCAGCATGTCGCGCTTGAGCGCCTCGATCGCCCCGGCGGCATCGAGCACCTGCTTGAAGATCATCAGCCCGGCGACAAGCAGCGCCATGCTCCAGACGTCGCGCCGCAGGGCCAGCGCCCCGAGCTGGCGCCAGGTGGCCCCGTTGACGCGCGTCACCCAACCCAGGCTGGCCGCCACGCCGATCAGGATCGGGGCGCGGCTCAGCATCAACGAGTCGATCCGCCAGGCCGCGCTGAAGCGCTCGGCCAGCGGCCCCAGCACCACCAGCGAGGCGATGACCAGCAGGATCGGAATCATCTCGACTCCGAAGCGCCACAGATTGCCCGGCGTCAGGTTGAGAGCGCGCCGGCCCTCCAGCCGCACACCTCGCAGAATGATCCAATAACCGGCCAGCAACGCCACGATCGACATGGGCATCGCCCTCAGGATGAACCGGCCCGGATCGACCCCCGTCAGGGCCATCGCCACGATCATCCCCGGGTAAAGCGGCCACCAGAATTCCCAGATATGGCGGAACCAGTAATTGATGATCGTCTTGCCCGATGCGGAGATTGACGAGGCGCGGCTGGCTTCGTCGACCATCGGCGCCGAAAAAATCGCCCCTCCGGGCATCGGCAGCAAGCCGATCATTGCCGGAAAGGCCACCAGCAGGATACGGCTTTCGCCCACCAGGCCGCGGAAATGGTCGATCAGCCGCCGAATCTGCCCGAATTGATTCATGGCGTTGGAAAGGAGCACGATGCTGACGACGAGGCAGACCAGAAAAAGCGTTTCACTCGACGCGAATCCCTCCCAGACCGCCGCCGGATACGCCCGCCAGGGCAAGTCGAACAACTCGGTTATCATGAGACTGCCGCCCACGAGCGCCAGGCCGATGTGCAGTCGCAGGCGCAGCAAGATCAAAACTGCGGCCAGGACAAGCCCGATGCGGGCGATGGCGGGCAATGACTGGATCATGAATGTCGGTCCTTTTTTGTCTTTTACGTCCTTTCGGTCCTTATCGTCCTTTCCCGACCCTTCTGCCAAACGCCCGTCTTTCGATTTACTTTTTCGCCCGATTCCGAATAATGCCATCAATGGCTCAGGCCGGAACGCGCACTCCATGGTCGCGTTATTTTTGCGGGAGGGTAACCCGTTTGAGCGGCATCCTGCTGGTTTTGGCGCACCCCGACGACGAAAGCTTCGTCGGAGGCGGCGCGTTGGCCTGGCACGCCCGGCGCGGCATTGCGACGGCCCTGCTCACCCTGACCGACGGCCAGGCCGGCCGAATCGCCGCGACCGGCGCCCCTTCGCCATCCACCCCCGAGACTCTCGGCCGGGTGCGCCGCGAGGAACTGCGCCGCGCCGCCCGCCGCCTGGGCATCGGCGAACTAATTACTCCCGGCCTTGCCGACGGCGGCCTGCGCTTGGTGCCCGACGCGCAGGGCGCCGCGTTGGTGACGCATCACGTGCGCCGTCTGCGCCCCGAAATCCTCATCACCTTCGGCCCGGAGGGCGCGCCCAGCCACCACCCCGACCACATGGCCGCCGCCCGCTGGACCACCCAGGCCTTCGACCAGGCGGCCGACCCGGTCTTCGACGACGGCCAGCGGCCCCACGCCTCGTGCAAACTTTACTGGATCA
>JAMCWS010000315.1 GCA_023480605.1 bacterium | reverse complement strand
CATCGACAGGAGGACCGAGCTGACGACCATGTCGATGATCAGGAACGGGATATAAATGATGAACCCGATCAGGAAGGCCGTCTGCAATTCGCTGACGATGAACGAAGGGATAAGGGCATAGGTCGGCACGTCGTCCTTGCCGCGCGGGCGGTTGATGCCGGCCATTCTGAGAAAGAGCGACAGGTCGGTCTTGCGTGTGTTGCGGAAGAGGAACTCGCGCGTCGGTCCTTCGGCGGCGCGCGCCGCCTGTTGCAGGTTGATTTCGTTGGCGAAATAGGGACGCAGCGCCTGGCGATGGATCTGGGTCCACGTGGGCGCCATGACAAACGCGGTCAGGAACAGTCCCAGACCGATCAGCACCTGCGTGGGCGGCACTTCCTGGGTCGAAAGCGCCCGGCGCACGAACCCCAGCACGACGATAATCCGCGTAAACGAGGTCAGCATGATGAGGATCGCCGGCGCCAGCGAAAGCACTGTCAATAACGCCAGGATCTGCAAGCCGGTGGCCAGCTTATCGGGCTGCGTGCCGCCCGCTCCCCCCGTCAGGCTCACCGACATCGCCGGCGTGCCCAGCGAGAGCGTCATCACCGCCGGCGGCGGGGCGGTCGGCGCCGTCGCGAGCCCTTGCGCCGCCGCGCGGGGAGCCCCGGCGGCCAACGCGGCTAAAAGCAATGCCAGGCCGAAAACGAACGAACGATGGCTGAGGCGGCCGCGCATCAGAATCCCTCCCCGGCGGCCGAAAGCCTCTCCCCGGAGGCTGCGGCGTCGCCGGCGCCCAGGCCGGCCTGCAGGGCGGCTTCGGTCCAGCGGCCCGGGTCCTGGTCGACCTCGGTGAGAAACTGAATCCCCTGGGGCGAAACCCCAAGCAACATGGTCTTGTCGCGGGCCTTGACCAGCAGCAGGCTCTTGCGCCCACCCAGCGCCCGGCTCGAAAGGATCTCGATAGTTGTTCCCCCGCGCCCGGCGCGCCTCGCTTGAGGCACATACCGCCGGGCTATCCAGACGGCGCCCGCCATGAGGGCCAGAACGATCCCCAGCGCCAGGGTCATGTTGCCGATGACGCGACCGAACGACGGCGGGTCGGAAACCTTCGCCGTCGCGGCGCCGACCGAACCGGCGCCCGAGCCGCCGAGACCGATGGAGGCGATATCCGCGTCGGTGACGGCTCCCGCCACGGGCGCCATCAAGATTGCGGCCAGCAGCAGGATCATCACGGCGGCGCCGCGGCGGAGGCGTTGCGCCCGCCCGCGCGGCCCATGTCCCATCGTGATTTTCGATGCCGCGGCCGTCATGACATTCCCCTCGCGCCGATTCAGGCGAGCGATTTGACCCGTTCATTGGGGCTGACGATGTCCGTCAGCCGGATGCCGTAATGGTCGTTGACAATCACGATTTCACCACGGGCCACCAGCTTCTCGTTGACGAGAACCTCGAACGGCTCGCCGAGCATCTTGTTGAGCTCGACGACCGATCCCTTGCCCAGTTGCAGCAATTCCTGGATCAGCATGCGGGTGCGCCCAACCTCAACGGTGAGTTGGAGCGGGATGTCGAGGATGAAATTCAGATCCAGCGGTTCGCCGGGCGTGGCGGCCGGTTTCTTCAGTTCGCCCGGCTGGACGCTCTGGGCCGGCGCGGCGGTGTTGGCGTCGGCGTCGGCGGGCGGCGCCCCGGCCGCGGTGGGATCGATTGTCAGTTGGTCGTCGCTCATGTCTTGCTACCCCAGTTTCCCCGACTCGAGGCCGGTGATCTGCAACGCGCGCGTGCTTTTATGGGAGCCGATGATGCCCCAGAATTTGGATTTGCCTTCCACCAGGATCCGGACCGGATGCTCGAAATCCTCGTTGAGCTGGACGATGTCGCCCTTCTTGAGACGCAGAAGCTCGCGGCCGGTGATCGTGGCCTGGCCGAGGACGCCCAGCACTTCCACCCGCGACGCCAGCAGGTTTTCCCGCACATTCCGGCTCATCTGGGCGTCCTGCTCGAACGACTCGGCGATGAAGGCGCCTTTGAGCGTGTCTTTGAGCGGTTCGATCGTCGTGTACGGCAGACAGATCGACAGCGAGGAGCGATTGCCTTCGATGGCCACCTCGATGTCGACGACGTTGACGGCGTCCGAGGGCTGCACGATGTTGATGAACTGGACGTTCGTTTCCTGGCCGGCGATCTGCACGTGGATCGGATAAACCGGCGTCCAGGATTCGGTGTAGCAGCGGCAGACGTCGTCGGCGATTTTCGAGATGACCCGGTTTTCGATCAACGTAAAGTCGCGATCCTCCGAGATTTCGATCGGCTTCCCGTTGCCCCCGAACATCAGGTCCACCAGCGTCAGGATAAGGCGGCCCGGCAGCACCAGCAGGCCCGAACCTTTGAGCGGCTCCAGTCGCAGCAGGTGCAGCGTGGAGGGTTTTTCCAGCGCGCGGCCGAAATCGCCGAAACCGCACAGCGTCTGGCCGCCGATCTGGATTTCGACCGGACGCCGCAGGGACGTCGAAAGGCTCTGGCGCAACAGACGGGCGAACCGGTCGTGGATCGTTTCGAGCGTCGGCAGGCGCCCGTGAATGAAGCGGTCCTGGTCGGTGAAATCAAACGCCATGACGTCGCTGGCGGTGCGGCCGGCCGTTCCCGGCGCGGGCGTCGTGTCGATCTTGCCGCCGCTCAGGCCGCCCAACAGGGCGTCGATTTCTTCCTGGGAGAGTACGTTGGCCATCGTTGGTTCGCCCGCCGGCGCTTATTGCCGCGCCATGAAATTATCCGTGATGTAAATCGTCTTGAGCGCCCCGGGGTCGAGAATGCCCTCGAAGCGCGCCTTCAATTCGCGCTTGAGCCGCTCGATGTCGGCCGGACTGTCGACTTCGTCGGGGGTTTTGCCGCTGAGCAGCGAGATGGCCGCGTCGCGCAGGGGAATCTCGTTGTCTTCGAGCGTCTCGCGATCCTTGGGCGTGGCCGCCTCCAGGTGGATCGTCGCCTGGTAGAACGAGTGGCCGGAGGGATCTTGCAGGTTGGCGAGGATTTTGCCCATGGTGAAGGTCAAATCCTTGCGGCTGAGTTTGGCCGGCGTTCCGCTTTCCTTCGCCCCCTCGCCGCCGCCTTCACCCTTGGCTTCGCCATGCTCGCTGGTCATGTCCGACTCGGTTTTGGCATCGCCACCGGCATCCTGGGCAACCTCGTCGGCCGTGGTGACGGCGGCGGCCGGCGCGGCCTTGGCCGTCATCTTCATTCCGGCGAACACCCCGCCCGCCACAAGGCCGGCGGCCGCAATCACTCCCCCGCCGATCAACAACAACTTTTTCATCAGACCTTTTTTCTTTTCTTTCCCGGTTGAATTGGTCTCAGCCGGCGGCGTCGACGCCTGACGTTTCGGATCTTCAGCCATGGGCCATGCTCCTTCGCCTGGGTCAGGAAAGCCACTCGCTCCGACCACGCGAACGCGATTCGGACCGCGCGAACGCGATTCGGGACACCCAAGACAACCATTGAATTCACGTCTCCTCGTCTCGCGGTTCATTTTCCGGCGGCGGGAGCCGCCCCATCCCCGGCCGGCCAAGTCCAACCGGATGGCGCGATAGCGAGAAGACGCGGTGGCAACCTCCCGCAATTGGTCGCACGGTTTCCTTTCAACTCTCATGCCATCCGGCGCCGGCCGGCCCTGAAATGACGGCGAGATGATCTTATATCGTTGATATTAGATGAATTAGACGCGAGATGAATAAGGCGTGGGGCGCGGACGGCATTGGCCGTGATGGCCCCGGAGCGTCAAAAATTTGAACTATAGACCGTCTTGGAACGAGAATCCGAATCCGAGATCGGCATATTCTTGACGGCGGGACGCGCACGCCCTCGCGCCGTCAACCGGCGCGCCGCTCGAGCAGGGCCAGGGCGAAGCCATCGCAATCCAGCCGGTCGGGTCGGGTGCGGACAAATCCCTCGTCTATCTGCACACAGCGGCTCCAGGCTTCGCCCAATAGCGGCCGGGGATCGACCATACGCCAGGCGGCGCCGACCTCGGTCATCCACCCCAGCACGATCGCTTCGTTCTCCGCCCGCGTCGGGCTGCATGTGACCCACAACAGACGCCCTCCCGGCACGGCCAGCCGCGCGACGACCGCCAGGATGCGCCGTTGGGTGGCCTGCATCCGGCTTTGAAAGCACAGGCGCCCGTCCCACCGGATTTCGGGGTGGCGGCGGATGAGTCCCAGCGCCTGGCAGGGCGCATCGACCAGGATGCGGTCGAAAAGCGCGGGGGATTCGCCGCGTCGCACGCTCCCGGCCTCCAGGTCGGCCAGATCGGCGATATCGGGAATATCGATGCCGACGGATGGCTGGGCGGTTTCGGAGCCGGGCGGCGGGGCGCCGTAAAGCCGCGTCATGGAGGCGCGCAACTCGGCCCGCCGGACCGGATCGACCTCGGCGGCCACCAAGCGCCCCCGCCCGGCCATGCGTTCCCAAAGCTGGCCCGTCTTGCCGCCGGGCGCCGCGCAGGCGTCGAGCACGCGCTCTCCGGGGCGCGGATCGAGCAGCCGCGCCGCCAGCATCGCGCCCACGTCCTGCACCGTGAAGGCGCCGCGCCGCCAGGCCGCCGTTTCCCACGGCAGGCGCTCCCCTCCCAGCCAGCGTAAAGCGGTGGGTTCGGGAGAAAAAGCCTGTTCGGGTGTGACGGGCTGGGGTGGGGCGCCGGCGTCGGGCGGCGCGGGGGCCGTCGCCAACCCCTCGCCGGCCAATTCCTTCGCCAGGCGGGCCGGATCGGCCCGCAGCGTGTTGATCCGCAGCCAGACGGGCGCCTCGCCGCCCGCGAGAGCCCCGAGCACGGGTTCGGGCGCTTCGGGGCCGTAGCCCGACTCCAGGGCCTCGATCACGGGTTCGGGAACGGACCAACGGACCGTGCGGGGCAGCGCCGCCCAGGCCGCCGGTTCAACGAGGGCCGCGTAAGCCGTCTCCAGCG
>JAMCWS010000310.1:1252-4948 GCA_023480605.1 bacterium | reverse complement strand
GACCTGATCCCCGGTTTCCAGGAAAATATCGTCGGCATCGGAACGTTCGCCGAAGGCCGCGACTGGACGATCTTCACGTCGCACGGCCTGCGCTTCGGCACCCTCATCTGCTTCGAGTCGACCTTCAGCGCCATGGCGCGCGGCTTCGTTCAACGGGGGGCGGATTTTCTTGTCGTGATTACCAATGACGCATGGTATGGTCAAAGCGCGGGGGTTGCGCGGCATCACAACCTGTCGTTGCTGCGGGCCGTCGAGACGCGCCGCTGGGTGGCCCGCTGCGCCAATACCGGCATCTCGTCGCTCATCACGCCCACGGGCCGGCTCGCGGCGACGCTGGGACTGAATGAGCGGGGATTCGTCTCGGGGACGCTCACCGCGCCGTTGGCGCCGGGACCGACTTGGTTTGTCCGTTGGGGTTATGCCTGGCTGCTGCTGCCGGGGTTTGGGCTGTTCGCGATGGCGGCGAAAAATTTCACCCGCCGGCGTGCGGCAAAACCGGCGATCGAGCGGGCGACGGCGGACGAGGAAGAGGCCGGCCCGCGCGGGTGAGCAGGCGCGCGCGGGTTCCGTGAATGCCCCTTGCATCGCACGGCGGTGTTGGCATAAATTTGACTCACATTCACGCATATCTAGGGGTTGACTTGATAATGACCGCTGGGGGAAAGTCAAGCGGCGCGGAGCCTTCGAAATGAAAGCGACATTGCCAGCCGCGCTGCAACCGGGCATCACAATACGTTCGTAGATAAAAGGTAAGTAATATGGCCGACATCATCCCATTTGTCGCCACGCGATACGGCTCCCAACTCGCATCCGAGATCGCCAACCTGGTGACGCCGCCCTACGACGTCATCGATCCCAAACTGCAGCAGGCGCTTTACGAACGCGATCCCAATAACTTCGTGCGCGTGGATTTCGGCAAGGACCTGCCCGGCGACAACGAATACGAGAATCGTTACAGCCGGGCCGGCGCGCTCTGGCAACAGTGGAAAAGCGACGGCGTCATTGCCGAGGAGCCGCGCAAGGCCTTCTACGTCTATGAGCAGGAGTTCGCGCTGCCCGACGGCCGCACCATCCGCCGACGCGGCTTCTACGCCGCCGTCCGCCTGCAGGACTTCTCCGAAGGCGGCATCCGCGCCCACGAGCAGACTTTCGACGGCCCCAAGGCCGATCGCTTCCGCCTGATGCGGGCCACCAACGGCAACTTGAGCCCGATCTTCTGCCTCTTCGACGATCCGGCCCGCACGGTCGATGAGTTGCTGGCGCAAGCCACCGACAAGAAGGCCGTCGAGTTTGAGTTCGACGGCGTCACTCACCGGTTATGGATTCTCGCCAAGGCCTCGACGATTCAGGAAATCACGCGGGCGATGGCCCCGCAAATCCTGTTTATCGCCGACGGTCATCACCGTTATGAAACAAGCCTCCTCTACCGCGACGAAATGCGTTCGGCGCTGCGCCAGTGCAACGGCCGCCAGCCCTTTGACTACACGATGATCTATATGAACAACATCCACGACGAGGGGCTGGTCATCCTGCCGACCCACCGCGTGCTGAGCAAGGAATCATCCCTCGGCGTCAATCCGGCGGAAGTGCTCGATGACCTGCGCGAGGCCTTCGAAATCACTCCGGTCGAGTTGGACGTGAACGACCCCGAGGGCGAAGCGCGGCGCGCCATCGCCATGCTCGAGGCGGCCGGCCGGCGGAGCCCGTCGTTTTTCCTGTTGCTGCCCAAGTGTCGCGCCTGGCTGCTGGCGATGAAGCCGGGCACCAATCCCGGCGAACTGATCGACGACGAGGGGATCCCCGGCGAGATCAAGGAACTCGACGTTTCGATATTGCACCGCTACATCATCGAACGCGTCTGGATGGGCAATCCCGAAATCGAACTCGACGACCAGGACGTGCATTATATCAAGGATGCGGCCGAAGTGCTGCGCCGCATGGCCACGGGTAAATACGGCGTGGGCTTCCTGGTGAATCCGACCCGAATCGGACAGGTTTGCGCCGTCGCCGGCAAGGGGTTGCGCATGCCCCACAAGTCCACTTATTTTTTTCCCAAACTCGTGACGGGCCTGGTCATGCGCGACTTCAACTCTCCCTGGTGAGTCGAGCGCCGCCGGGCGCCGTCCGCGACGGGACGCATGGGTATGAAACTCGATCTGTTCGGCCAATCGCCCGACGACGATGAAGACGGCGCCGAGGCCGGCCCGGGCCAGGGCAAGCCCGTTCCCCTCGAGCATCAGCCCTTGGCCGAGCGTATGCGGCCGCGCAATTTCGGCGAGTGGATCGGCCAGCAGGAGGTTACCGGACCGGGATCGCCCCTGCGCCGCTTCCTCAGCCAGGGGGCGCTCCCCTCGCTCATTTTCTGGGGTCCGCCCGGCTGCGGCAAAACCACCCTGGCGCGCATCATCGCCGCCGAGACCGGCCTGGCCTTCCAACCCCTCTCGGCCGTCACCTCGGGCATCAAAGACGTCAAGGAAGTCATCGAACGCGCCCGCGGGCGCCTGGTGCGCGGCCGGGGCAAGACGATCCTCTTCATCGACGAGATTCACCGCTTCAACAAGGCCCAGCAGGACGCCTTCCTGCCGCACGTCGAGAACGGCACGATCGTGTTGATCGGCGCGACGACCGAAAACCCCTCTTTCTCGATCATCGCCCCGCTTCTCTCGCGCTGCCGCATACTGACCCTCACGGCCCTGACGATCGAGAACCTTGTGGCCCTGTTGCGCCGGACCCTGGCCGATGGCGAGCGCGGCCTCGGTTCCGAGTCGTGGGAGGCCGACGAGGTCGTGCTCGAACGGATCGCGCAACTCAGCGACGGCGACGCCCGCCGGGCGCTTAACACGCTCGAGCAGTGCGCAACCGCTGCCCGCGCCGGGGAGGCGCCCTCCGCCGGGGCCGCGGCGCCCGAGGCCGGCGAGACGACCGCGCCGCCCGCCGGACGGCGCCTTACGCTGGACCTGCTGGCACGTGTCCTCGAACGCGACCACCTGCTTTACGATCGCGCCGGCGAGGAGCATTACAACCTGATCAGCGCCCTGCACAAGAGCATGCGGTCATCCGAACCCCAGGCGGCCGTCTACTGGCTGGCGCGGATGTTGGCCGCCGGCGAGGAGCCGCTATACGTCGCCCGACGCATCGTCCGTTTCGCCGCCGAGGATGTCGGTCTGGCCGACCCCCAGGCGCTGACCGTCTGCCTGGCGGCGCTGCAAACCTACCAGCAATTGGGTTCACCCGAGGGCGAACTCGCCATCGCCGAAGCGGCCGTTTACTGCGCCGTCGCACCCAAAAGCAACAGCATTTACAAGGCGTTGGACGCCGCTATGGACGCCGTCAAGGAACACGGCGCCCTGCCCGTCCCCCTGCACCTGCGCAACGCGCCGACGGGCCTCATGAAGAGCCTGGGCTACGGCCGCGAATACCAATACGACCACAACGCGCCCGACCACTTCTCGGGCCAGCCCTGCCTGCCCGAGGCGCTGGCCGGTGCGGTCTATTACGCTCCGGGGATCTTCGGCTTCGAGAAAGAAATCCAGAGGCGCCTGGAGTGGTGGGAAAAGAAGCGGCGGGAGCGAGAGGCCGATGCTCCGCGGGACAAGGCATAGATCTCCTCGTGACCGCGAGAAGTCCCAGGCGTCGTGCAGCTCAAGCCTGAGTGGCGGCTCATGGCGAGGCCGGCGGGCGCGTCTGGTGATGGAT